>JAJQDF010000222.1 GCA_021202325.1 Clostridiales bacterium
ACATTGGACAAGCTGACCGTATGAGTATCTACCATTTTTTACAAAAATGGCACGAGGACGAATACGGTCGATTGCGAAATGTTCACAGAACGCAGCAATCGACTTTCATAAAACATGCTTGTAAGTTCGCTTAATATATACCCTAAGGAGGAGATTACAATGAAAATCAGTCTTTTGGAACCAATCGGCATAGACAGCTCGCTTATGGATGAGCTTTCGGCGCCTCTCAAGGCTAAAGGCCATGAGTTCGTATTTTATCCGACAAAGACAACCGATCCTGATGAGCTTTACGAAAGAGCCAAGGACAGCGAAATCGTAATGATAGCCAACAATCCTTTGCCTGACAGCGTCATAGAAAAATGTGATAAGCTTAAAATGCTCGACGTTGCCTTTACAGGAATAGACCACATCGGACAGAATGCCTGCAAAGCCAAAAACATAACCGTATGCAACGCCGCCGGATATTCCAACGAGACGGTCTCCGAGCTTGCTGTCGGTATGGCCATAGGCGTACTTAGAAAAATAAACGCCGGCGATAAAGCCGTAAGAGAAGGCGGCACCCTTGCCTCAGCCGGCCTTATGGGAACCGAGCTTGGCACAAAGACAGTCGGTATAATCGGTACAGGCCGCATAGGAATAATGACAGCTAAGCTTTTTAAGGCCTTCGGATGCAAGGTTATAGGCTACAGCAGAAGCAAAAAGGCCGAGACCATAGAAGCCGGCATAGAATACACAAGCCTTGATGACCTTCTTAAAACCGCCGACATCGTTTCTCTCCATATACCGTCAACAGCCGACACAAAGGGCTTTTTGAGTGCCGAAAAGATTGCGCTGATGAAGCCTTCGGCAATACTTATCAACTGTGCAAGAGGTGCGGTTGTGGATAATGCCGCCCTTGCGGAAGCTCTGAACAGCGGAGCAATTGCCGGCGCAGCCATAGACGTATTCGATATGGAGCCGCCTATCCCTGCAGACTATCCTCTGCTTAACGCAAAGAATACTCTTCTCACTCCCCATGTGGCATTCGCCTCAAAGGAATCTATGATAAGAAGAGCGCATATAGTATTCGACAATATTAATGCCTATCTTGAAGGCAGTCCCATAAATGTCTGCACACTGAAATAACTGCATAAATACAGCCCCTTGGCCATGGCCTTGGGGCTTTTTCTCATTCTCCCTTGAGATAAGTAAGTATTTCTTCTGCGTTGGTGTCCGGCTTAGCCTTGGGATAAACCTTTTCTATGACTCCGTTTTCATCTATTACAAATGTTGAGCGGACAACTCCCATGCTTACCTTTCCGTACATTTTCTTTTCCTGCCATACTCCGTAGGCCTGTATAGCCTCAAGCTCGGTATCGGAAAGCAGAGTAAAGTTAAGCTCATTCTTTTCGGTAAAATTGGTATGCGCCTTTTGGCTGTCCTTGCTGACGCCTATTACCTTTACGCCCAGTGCATCATAAAACGCCTTGGCGTTTCTGAAAGCGCAGGCCTGTCTTGTGCAGCCCGGCGTGCTGTCCTTGGGATAAAAATAAAGCACTACCTTCTGTCCTTTGAAGTCCGAAAGACTTACCATGTTTCCGTCCTTATCCGGAAGTGTGAATTCCGGTGCCTTGTCTCCTGCCTTAAGCATAATATTCCTCCTTGTGAATTACAGCCCCGATATACTTACGTTTTTTACATATACGGCCGGAGAACCAGCTCCGTCCATGCTGAATCTTAAATCCGAGCCGACCTCTGCTATGTTTTCCAAAAGTCTGAAGAAATTCGATGCCACGGTTATCTGCTCCACCGGTGATGTTATCCTTCCGTTTTCTATGAGGAAGCCCTCCGCCGAAAGTGAAAAATCTCCGCTGACCGGGTTTGCTCCGGCATGAAGTCCCTCCACATTGGTTATATATATACCGCATCCCACATGCTCCGCCAATTCTTCAAGGCTTGTTTTTGACGGGCAAATATAGAAATTGGTATACGAGCATGCAATGGGCGAGCGGTAGCCGGATCTAAATCCGTTTCCTGTTGATTCAATGCCCTTTTTGGCCGCATATTTCAGGTCGTAGAGAAGTGTTTTGAGAACGCCGTCCTTCATAACCTCCTTGTTTTTGCAGGGTACGCCCTCGCCGTCAAATGGCATTGTGGAATATCCGCCCTCAAGCAGGCCGTCGTCCCTTATGGTTACACAGTCCGCCGCTATTTTCTGTCCTTCCTTGCCCTCCAGCATTGAAAGTCCTTTGTATGCCTGCTCTCCCGTGAATGAGCCCGAAAAAGTGCTGAATATGCTTGACATTGCGGTATTTTTTATTATTACATCGTATACTCCGCTTTTAACGGATTCTGCGCCGAGCATATTTACGGCTTCGGAAGCGGAATCCTCTCCCAGCTTCACCGCATCAAATTTATCAAAATCGTTTCCGGCAAAAAAATCTCCGCCGGTTTTTATGTCGCCGTCCTTTTCTGCAATGACAGACACAAAGGCCGCCATGCTGTTGGACTTAAAGCCTGCATCCAGTCCCTTTGTATTCATTATTGATACCTGTGAATCCTCATCGGCATAAATACATCTGTCAGCCGCCCTTACGCTGTCGGAATAATCCAGTGCGGCCTTTTCTGCCACAGTTATTTTATTTATTTTTTCTTCTGTACCCGCAGCCGCCAGCCTATCGTTATATAACGGCAAATCCTCATATTCTCCGCCGCCGAACAATATACACTCCTCATCGTCCTCGGCTATGGCGGCGTTTTCTGCGGCAGCCTTTATTATGAAATCTGCCGCATTTTCGTCCAGTCTTTCCGTATAGGCAAAGCCGACCTTGTCGTTTATTATTCCTCTGAAGGATGCTCCGGAGGACGAGCTTGTTTCATAATGCTCTATCTCTCCGCCGTTTACAAGCACCTGAAATGAATCTCCGCCCTGATAATATATCTCGCAGTCGTCAAATCCGGCCTTTTTTGCCTTATCTATTACAAGCCTCTGAAATTCTCTTATTTCCATAATCAAACGCTCCTTCCGCCGACAGTCATGTTCTGCACCCTTATCATTGGCTGTCCCACATCCGCATGTATGGAGCCGCTTATGGAGCCGCACATTCCCTGCGCCCTCATCAGGTTATTGCCAACCAAGTCGATATTCAAAAGCACCTCAGAGCCCTTGCCTATAAGCGTTGCTCCCCTGACAGGCTCGCATATCTTTCCGTTTCTTATAATATAGCCCTCCAAAACCGCAAAGTTGAACACACCGGTTGCAGGCTCCACAGAGCCGCCGCCCATCTGCTTTGCATAGAGGCCGAACTCCGTATTTGCTATTATTTCTTCGGGAGTGCTTTCCCCAGCGGCTATGAATGTATTTGTCATTCGTGATGTTGGCGCATATTTATATGACTCCCTTCTGGAAGAACCGGTAGCCTCCATGCCCATACGTCTGCCGTTGAGCTTGTCTATCATATATCCCTTCAATATGCCGTTTTCAATAAGTACGTTTCTCCTTGTTGGATTGCCTTCATCGTCCACATTGAGGGAGCCCCAGCCGTTGGGAATTGTTCCGTCGTCAATGGCCGTCACCACATCCGAGGCTATCTTTTCTCCCAGTCTGCCGGCAAACACCGAGGCATTCCTTGCCACCGCAGTGGCCTCAAGACTGTGGCCGCAGGCCTCATGGAATATTACTCCGCCGAAGCCATTGTCTATGACTACGGTCATCTTTCCCGACGGGCATTCCTTAGCCGAAAGCATTGTTACGGCGGTTTTTGCCGCATCCTTAGCCAGCTGTTTTACATCTATCCTGTCAAAGAGCTCAAGTCCTTCGCTTCCGCCGGGGCTCAGTCTGCCGCTCTGCTTCTCACTGCCGTTTCCGGCTACCGTCTCTATTGTAAATCTCGACCTAACTCTCCTGTCCTCCGCCCAAAGGCCTTCGCTGTTTGCTATAAGCACATCCTGAACGCTGTCTGCAAATCCCGACCTTGTCTGGGTTATGGCATCGTCATAGGCAAAGGCCGTGTCCGAAGCCTCCTTTAATATATCTCTTTTCCAAAGCCTGCTTTTTTCATCTGGCATAACCTTTATTTTGTTTATATTGTCATATTTTGACGGAACAAAAGCCCTGCATCCGGCCTTTCCTTCGCCCTTTACGGCCTCCGCCGCCGTTTCCGCTGTTTTGAGCAGTCCCTTTTCTGAAAGGTCGTTTGTGTATACATATACCGCATTCTCACCGTTAAACACACGAATACCTGCGCCGTAATCAATGCCGCTCAAAGAGCTGTCAACCTTGCTGTTTACCATTGATATGCTGTTCCTTACCGTATTTTCGCAGAAAATCTCGGCAAAGTCGCCGCCCTTGGAAAGCGCCTTCTCAATGGTAAGTCCGGCAGTCCTTTCATTTATCATTCAATCATCTCCCATTCTGTAAGCCGCCGCTTCCTCAACAATTTGTTTATAGCCCTCTCTCACCTTTTTGTCCGAGGTCACGCTGTAGTCCGTATAGACCACCTTGTCCGACAGCTTTTCGTTTTTATCCATATATATTATTCCGGCAATGCTGTTATCCTTCTTCGTCTTGTCATAAACCGCCTCTATTGTGCTTACGGCCTCATCGAGCCTGTACACGCAGTCCGACGAAGAATAGCTTGCCGCACCGAATCGGATAATTACCCCTTTATCAGTGTCAAGATGGCTCCTCATCTCGGAAAACATCCTCTCGGCCTCCGCTTCATCGTCAAGATAGCCGTTGACGCATATATAGTCGGCGGTATCGGGCATATATTTTTCCGCCAGTATTATATCGTCGCTTTTTACCGACCAAACGCTTTTTACAAGCTCATTGCTTTCCTTAAGCGCATCATAAAGGTAATTATATCTGTCTCCGTTTTCATCATAATAATACGAGTTCTCCAATATTTCAACCATTACTTCAATATTGTACTTTCCGACAGCCTCCGCCATGAGGTCTGCATATTTTTTAAAGCTTTCCTCTCCTATGCTGTCCTTATTTTTTATAATGATATAGGGCGTTTTCCCCAGGGCAAAGCATTCCAGTATAAAATTCTCCGCCAGATTGGCCTCGTCAATATATACCTCTTCGGCATAAATCTCATGGGCTGCCGTCATTTCTTCGAATTCAACAATGTTCTCAACATTTGTATCTCCGGTTATGTCCGCCCCGATAAAATAATCCCTGTTATCCTCAATTACACTGCCGTAATTTTTGCTTATCGACACCTCGACGGTATTCTCCTCTGCCTCAGGAATTTCCCTCACCGGGTTATTTTCGGCACATCCGCACAGCATAAAACATATAAAAAACAAAGCAATCCTCTTCATATACATCACTCCTTATATGAATAGGATTGCCTGAAATCAATATTTTAATAATCCTTGGTGCTGAGATATTCGTTTACCGCATCAAGATAGTTCAGCATTGCGCCGTTTTTAAGCTCAATTTTATATCTTTCTTCGAAGGCCGAATAGGGAATCGACTTCCTTCCGCCCTTCTGTGCCTTATCCCAATAGTTCCTCATAACCTCCAGCGGAAGCAGGTAAAACTCCCCTTCCGTCGTGAAATTCACGATTAGGAAGCTTATTCCGCCCTGTTTTGCGAAGTCCTCCATGAATTTCACCTGGTGCTCATGGATATTTTGGAGAGGAAGCCTTGGCTGTGCCGCCTCCTTGGCATCGAAGCATATGGGTATGCCCTGAACCGCCCCGATATAGTCGACGGTTGACTGCTTGTCGAAATAGGCCAGAGTTATTGTACTGGTTTCCTTATTCATTTCCACCGGCGTTATGGGCGTAGGTATTTTCTGAACAACGGCTATGCCATGCTGTCTGTAATATTCATTTGTAAAATTTATGCATTCCTCAAGGACACTGCCTCTCAGTCCCCTTGTGTGCCATGCTCCCACATCTATCACTCCCGCTGCCGGCAAACTGTAAGTCATTAATTATTGAGCATCTCTGCGGCCTTTACAACGTGCTTTGCCAAAACAGATGTTGTTACCGCACCGGTGCCTCCCGGAACCGGTGTTATGTTCTCGACAATAGGCTCCACGTTCTCAAAGTCAACATCGCCGCAGAGCTTTCCGTTTTCATCCACATTTATTCCAACATCGATGACAGTCATTCCTTCCTTTACGAAGTCAGCCTTAACCATCTTAGCCGAGCCTGCCGCCGCAATGAGTATATCGGCCTCGGAAGCTTCCTTGGCAAGCTCCTTTGTTCTGGTGTGGCATACGGTCACTGTGGCGTTCCTTGCCAAAAGCAGAAGCGCAAGGGGTTTTCCAACTATCATGGAACGGCCTATAACCTTGCATTTCTTTCCGGTAAGGTCCATGCCCATCCAGTCCAATATTTCAATTACACCCTCGGCTGTGCAAGGTGCAAAGCCTGTTTTGTCATTGGCAAGTATTTTGTACATATTCATAGGGCTTATGGCATCCACATCCTTCAGAGGATTTATCATTGCCTTTATGGGCTCTATGGAAAGGCTCTTCGGAAGGGGCTGAAGTATAAGTATACCGTGAACCGTTGAGTCATTGTTTATTTTGCTGAATTCCTTTTCAAAATCTGCCTGGGATATTCCTTCATCAAAGGCGCAGATTCGGCAGGCAATGCCGTTTTTGTCCATTCTTTTTACGGCGCCCTTCTGGTAGGAAAGCTGACTTCCGTCCTCGCCGACTCTGATTATGGCAAGGCAGGGTTCTATGCCGTTATTCTTTAGCGCTTCCGCTCTTTTTATAATTTCCTCGCCCATTGCCTCGGCAACCTGGGCTCCTTTTATTACCGGCATTTCAAGCCCTCCTCTACACTGGCGAAAATCTCATCGGCAAGCATTGACGAATCCAGATTGAGCTTCTCGGCCTTGGCATTGTATTCCTCGGCAAGCTCCCTGTCCTTCATTGTCTTTGTGTTTATGAACACGTTCATGGAGGCGCCAAGCACCGCCGTTCTCGCAAACTGTGACGCAACTCCGGCATCACTTACGGCCATAACACTGCCCTTTAGAGCAAGCTCCTTCACAATTTTGAGGATCTCATAGCCCTTTCCCATTATTTCCAGAGGAACCTGGCAGGCTGATTTGAGAACCGAAGCCATTACCTTTTCCTTCTCGGCCTTTTCCTCCGGCGTTGAAGAAGGAAGAGAATAGGCCGCCGCCAAGGGTGCAAAGACCTCCGCATCCTTTTCTATAAGCTCAAGCATATCGTCTCTGAGCTTTTCCAGTGCTGCAAGATATTCCTTTATTTCAGGCTCAACGGCGGCATATTTTTTCTTGCCCACCGTCAAGTTAGACACCATCATTCCCAGGGAAGCGCCTGCCGCCCCTGCAAGAGCCGACGCACCGCCGCCGCCCGGTGTAGGAGCACCGCTTGAAAGCTCGTCAAACCATTCTTTGTTTATCTTTGTTCCCAATGTACTCACCTGCCCATCTTAGAATAATCCTGCAATTCTGCCGTTTTCGTCCACATCGACCTTTTCAGCCGCAGGAACCTTAGGAAGGCCGGGCATTGTCATAACATCACCAGTAAGAACAACTATGAATCCGGCACCGGCCGAAACCTTCATATTTCTTACAGTAACTCTAAAGCCTTCGGGACGTCCCATCTTTGTAGGATCATCTGAAAGTGAGTACTGTGTTTTTGCCATACATACGGGACAGCTTCCAAAGCCGAGGGCAGTGAGTCTGTCCATTTCCTTCCTTGCCGCAGGTGTAAAGTCTACTCCGTCGCCGCCGTAAACCTTTGTAACAACAGCGTTTATCTTTTCTTCAATGCTCATGTCATCGTCATAAGCGAATCTGAAATTGTTTTCGCCCTCCTCGGCAAGTCTTACAACCTCCTTAGCAAGGTCAATTCCGCCGTCTCCGCCTTTGCCCCAAACCTCCGAAAGGGCAACGTTTACGCCAAGCTCTCTGCACTTTGTTTCGATAAGCTTAAGCTCTTCCTCATCGTCTGTGGGGAATCTGTTGATTGCAACAACTGCCGGAAGTCCGTAAACCTGAGTAATATTTTCGATATGCTTAAGAAGGTTCGGAAGTCCTGCCTCAAGAGCCTCAAGATTCTTTGCACCAAGCTCTGTCTTGGGCACTCCGCCGTGCATCTTGAGCGCCTTAACCGTGGCAACGATAACAACTGCATCGGGCTTAAGTCCTGCCTTACGACATTTTATGTCAAGGAACTTCTCCGCTCCCAGGTCTGCGCCGAAGCCTGCCTCGGTTACAACATAGTCCGCCAGCTTCATAGCAAGCTTTGTGGCCGTTATGCTGTTGCATCCATGGGCAATATTTGCAAAGGGACCGCCGTGAACGATGGCCGGATTGTGCTCCAATGTCTGTACAAGATTGGGCTTTATGGCATCCTTAAGAAGAGCTGCCATTGCGCCCTGGGCATTGAGCTGTCCTGCCGTTACGGGTTTATCATCCCTTGTATATCCTACAATAATATTTGAAAGTCTTTCCTTAAGGTCATTTATATCCTTGGAAAGGCAGAGAATAGCCATAATTTCCGAAGCAACGGTAATGTCAAATCCGTCCTCACGGGGAACTCCGTTTACCTTTCCGCCAATGCCGCAGACAATGTTTCTAAGCTGTCTGTCGTTCATATCGACACAGCGTTTCCATGTTATCTTTCTTACATCAATTCCGAGGGCATTTCCTTGGAAAATATGGTTATCTATCATTGCTGCAAGAAGGTTGTTTGCGGCGCCTATTGCATGGAAATCCCCTGTAAAATGAAGATTTATGTCCTCCATGGGCACTATCTGGGCATAGCCGCCGCCGGCTGCTCCGCCCTTAACGCCGAATACCGGGCCGAGAGAAGGCTCTCTGAGTGCAACGATAGTATTTTTGCCTATTTTATTGAGTGCATCGCCAAGTCCTACCGATGTTGTCGTCTTTCCCTCTCCGGCAGGGGTAGGTGTAATGGCTGTAACTAATATAAGCTTAGCCTTGTCAGGCTTTGAATCGAATTTTCTGTAGTCAATTTTGGCCTTATATTTGCCGTAGAACTCAATGTCATCCTTTGTAAGCCCTATTTTTTCGGCTATCTGTTCAATAGGTTCAAGCTCAGTTTCCTGCGCAATTTCTATATCGCTTTTGTATCCCATATTACCTCTCTCCTTTACAAATCAACGCTGTCCGACTGTCATCTTAGTAGTATTCTCCATATTTGATAAGGATAACATATCCCGTAAACTCTTGTCAACGGAGCAAATCTTATAAGTGTGGACACACAGCGCATATTATAAGAAATCGAAAAGCGAAAATGGTAATTCGC
>JAJQDF010000100.1 GCA_021202325.1 Clostridiales bacterium
ACTATGGTTATTGCGGCTCTTACGGTTTATATTAAAGATTAATATATTAAAAATTACTCCCTCTATGTTTGACAAATGCTTTTCGTAGAGGGAGATTGCTTTATTTACGGGATATTTCTTTTGCTTTATTTCTGTAAAACTCTATGGCTTCGGGATATTCCCCGCCGTTCAGTACTTCAAGCCCTTTATCGCTTATGCCGTATATGCCCTTGGATATTTTTTTGAACCAGCCGTAAAAATTGCGGCTGACAATAGTTCCGGCATAGGGCTCATCTAGTATTTTGTTTATTTCGGCAGGCTTGACCTCGCCCAGCCTTTCGGCAATGCAGAGAACATATATGCTTTTCTCTCTGTATGCTGTCATTATTTTTGTTTTTGTTACACCGCCCGTGTTTGTGCGCAGGTTTCTGGCATCTGTTTCTTTATTTAAAGAGGCCTGCTTAGTCGTGTTCTTGGGACGGGAGTGCCCCTCAGGGACAGAGACTACGTCCACGGTTTTGAGGGGACTGTCCAGCGCAACGGTTATTATTCCTATATTCAGCCTTTTCATAAGCATGAGCATATGCCGCCATTCGGCACCCTTGGCGCCCTTTTTAGGCCGGGGGATAACCACATATACCAAGTCGGTCATCGCCTGACGGTCTATGGCCTGATAAACTAGCTTGAGACAAAAATTTCTTTTAAGCTCGGCAATCACCGTTTCGTTATCCTTCTTTGCCACAAGGTCGCATGATTTAACCTCGGCTTGAACATCGTAGTCGAGGGATAAAAAATATTCTTGTACAGGCGGGTACAAGTCCGCTTCCTTAAATTCCATTTCCGTTACCCATAAATTCTTCTATTTCTTCCGATGTTTTCATGAAGCCTTCGCTGAGAAGCTCGCATCCGTCTTCTGTAACAAGAGCGTCGTCCTCAATCCTTATGCCGATGCTGTATTCCTCAATGTAAAGGCCGGGCTCTACAGTTAGAACCATTCCGGGCTCTAGTATTCTGTCCCCATAGCGGCCTATGTCGTGAGTTTCGGCTCCGAGATAGTGGCTTACACCGTGGAAATAATATTTTGAAACATCCTCAAAATTATCAACAAGACCTATCTTTTTAAGCTCATTAAAGTAATATTCCTTGAGTATTTCGTTAAGCTTTGAAAATCTTATGCCGGGCTTTATTGCCTCTATGACCTTTTTCTGACCGGTGAGGACTATATCGTATATTTGTTTCTGCAAGGGTGTGAACTTTCCGTTTACGGGGAATGTCCTTGTTATGTCGCCGTTGTAGTAGTCAACTTGGGCTCCGCAGTCAACAAGAACAAGGTCGCCGTCGCTGGCAATGCCTGTATTGTCACTGTAGTGGAGTATTGTGCCGTTTTTGCCTGCGGCAACTATAGTTTTGAAGGCCTTGTCCCTTACGCCGTTTTTGGTGAGGGTAAAATCAAAGTAGGCTTCCAGCTCATATTCGTGCATTCCGGCCTTGGCGTTTTTCATCATGGCCTCAAGGCCGTCTGTAGTTATCTTTACGGCTTTGCGCATCAAGTCTAACTCATAGGGCTCCTTTATCATTCTCAAATCAGCAAAGAAAGCATAGGCATCCAAAAGCTCAACGGCAGGATATTTCTTTCTGAATTCATAGGCGAATTTCAGCCCTTCGCTTTCTGCAGCGTTCCAGTCCCTGTCCTCCAGATCGACATAGACATGGGCTATATTGTTCTTGAAAACGGTTTCGGCCGCATCTTCAAGGAATTTGTCGGTATAGGATATATTGGATATACTTGATTCGTTTTCGGCCTCTTCGGGGGTTATGTTGGCGCCAACCCATTTGGCAAGATAGCCGTTGTCCCTTTCGACATAGAGGGTTACCGAATTGGCGGTTTCGGTCTTAACGAACATTATTATTTCGTTTTCACGGTCAAGACCGGTAACATAGTAAAAATTTCTGTCGGGCGAAAACTGGTAGCGCTCGTCGCCTCTTTTATAGGGGGCTCTGCCGTTGAACAAAACAAGCATGGAGTTATCTACCATTTTATCAAACACTTTTTTTCGGTTATTTATAACAAAGTCTTTTTTCATAAAAATTTCTCCTTATAAAATTTCAATGATTACTATTGGATTATATCACAAATAGTAATATAATTAAACCTCAAGGATGTGATGAAATGTATAATGTTTCTTTATATAAATGCGAAGACTATGAATATGAAAAAGTGAAGGCTGTTGTCAGAAAGGCAATAGACGACCTTGGCGGAATTTCCTGTTTTGTCTCCAAAGGCGACAGAGTGCTAATAAAGCCAAACCTTGTCATGAAAAAATCTCCAGATGCGGCGGTGACTACCCATCCGTCAATAATGAGGGCTGTCGCGGAGCTTGTTGCAGAGGCCGGAGGGCATGCTGTAATAGCCGAAAGCCCCGGAGGCCCATTTAATGAAGCTATGCTTAAGTCGGTATATAAGACCTGCCAAATGACCGATGCCGCAGAAGCCTCGGGAGCTGAGCTGAGCTATAATACGGAGGTAAGGGATGTATCCTTCCCGGAAGGAAGGCTTTTGAAAAAGATTACCGTTGCCGATGAATTTATGAAGGCTGACAAAATAATAAATGTCTGCAAGCTGAAGACACATGGCATGGTAAGAATGACCGGCGCAGTTAAAAATATGTTCGGCATGATACCGGGAACAATAAAGGCCGAATATCACCTTAACCGCTCCAACATAAACGATTTTGCCAATGCACTCATTGATATATGCCTTTTGGCAAAGCCGGTGCTTAACATAACCGATGCGGTGGAATGTATGGAGGGAAACGGTCCGACGGGAGGAACTCCCAAGCACGTGGGACTGATAATAGCTTCGGATAATCCCTTTGCACTGGACATAGCTTCGGCATATAT
Source organism: Clostridiales bacterium (assembly GCA_021202325.1). Classification (GTDB taxonomy): domain Bacteria; phylum Bacillota; class Clostridia; order Lachnospirales; family Anaerotignaceae; genus Metalachnospira. The sequence continues at coordinate 2,881 of JAJQDF010000100.1, forward strand.
TTTGAATATAAATCCAAAGGATATACCGGTCTCGGCAGAGGCCATAAAAAGAGAGCTGAGTCCCAAGAATATAGATGAGATAATATTTATGGGCGACAGCATAAAGCAGTTTGTAAAAACTGATTTTGTTGCCCCGGCAACCAAGCCCATAAATGTAACGGAAAAGCTGCCGCTCTTTATGCGCAGGATAATAAACGATACACTTCAGCCATATCCTGAGTTTAATAAAAATAAATGCGTGGGCTGCGGCCGGTGTGCAGACAACTGTCCGCCAAAGGCACTATCCATGAAGGATGGACGTCCAAGGCTCGAAAAGGCAAATTGCATAAGATGTTTTTGTTGTCAGGAGCTTTGTCCGGCAGTGGCGGTCGAAATCAAGAAACCAGTGCTTTACAGAGTGGTTTCTTCGCTGTAAACGTGAAAAATGTTACAAATCAAACAAAGGTTTATTGACTTAATTAAATTTCAGTGTTAAACTAATAACGATGTTTATATAGTTATAAAATAAAGTATGGAGGTAATATCTTATGAAATTCACATCAACACCCAAAGCTCCCGCAGCAATCGGACCTTATTCACAGGCTGTATCTGTAAACGGATTATTATTCACATCCGGACAGGTTGCTTTTGATCCAGCTACAGGCGATATCGTTGGAACAACAATCGAAGAGCAGGTTGAGCAGGTATGCAAGAACCTCGGCGCCATCCTTGAGGAGAACGGAGTAGGCTACGAGGACGTTGTTAAAACAACATTCTTCCTTGCTGACATGGGAGATTTCGCAGCGTTCAATGCTGTATACGGAAAATATTTCACAGGCAAACCTGCTCGTTCATGCGTAGCTGTTAAGACTCTTCCCAGAAATATGCTCTGCGAAGTTGAGGTTATTGCTGAATTAAAGTAATAAAACATGATTTGCCGGTTTAATCTAAACGGCAGATAGTGCAGAAAATTTATGGGACGGAAAAATTTCCGTCCCATGTTTTAGTTATATCTAAACTTTATTTTTTGTTTTGGTTCTTAAAATTTCTGATGTGCATATATACTGTGTTCTTGGATATTCCAAGCAGTGCCGCAACCTTTACAACGGAGTCCTTCATATTAAATATACCGTCGGAATAGAGCGAGAATATTATTTCTCGGTTCCTGTTTACGGCCTGTATGCTTCTGTCGGCAAAAACCTTATCTCTGGCCAAGGTAAGCTTTTCGGAAATAAGCTCATCAACGTTTTCAGCAAGGATTTCGTTGATTACGTTTTCCTTCGAAGCAGATGACAAACCGAGAGTCTCTAAGAAGGTGTACAGAGGAGTATCCATATAGAAATTTATACAGAGCATTCCTATAACCTTGCCATGCTTGACCTTTATAGCAATTGTGCAGGACTTGAGCTGTTTTCCGGATATACTTTTGTTGTAGTATGTTATATACCTGAAATCGGGATTCTTTTTGATGTCATAAAGCATTTTCAGTCCGAAGTCGGTAATGGGAGAGCCTTCTTTTCTTCCTGAGTGGTTATGGACAATCTTAATTACTGAGTGGTCAAAGCTGGCGAAGCTGTGCACTACCAGCTCATAGCAGCTTCCGAGATAATCACCCAGTCCTTCGGCAAGGTCGTAGTATTCCTCTAATATTAGTTTATCGAATTCTGTAAGAGTAATAGGTAAGTGCTCCATAATATATCCCCTTTGTAATAAAAGTCCAATATCCGGCATAATAGAAATAAAAAATCGTTAAATTGAGAAAAAATTTGTAGATGTTCATACATCTTACAGAAATATTATATAGTAGATTATTGAAATTGTCCAGTAAATTAAGATGAAAGTATAAAAAATTGGCGGTATTTTGAATAATAAATCAACTTTTGCTAATATTTTTGTATTGATAGATTTTTTTGTCTAATGTATAATTAATTCTGGACAAACCATATATTTTTCTGTAACAGAATAGCTGTAAAGGAATATGACTCTGTGAGTTATTTTTTTTATGTTTTATATATGTATTAACATAAATAAAGAGTAATGGTTGATCGGGCAACAAAGGGCAGTGGCAGGCAGTAATGTTAGGTTAGCCTGTCAATAATTGCAATGAGGTGAATTGATGACAAATTTACTAAGAATGGGAATCGACATAGGTTCAACTACTGTTAAGGTTGTGCTTATCGATGACAAAAACAATATGCTTTTTAACAGATATGAAAGGCATTATTCAGAAATACTTGATACAGTAAAAAGACTTGTTACAGAGGCCTATAATGAAGTGGGCGAGCATCCCGTTTCCGCTATGATTACCGGAAGCGGCGGAGTTTCTCTTTCGGAGGCTGTGGGAATACCGTTCATACAGGAGGTTGTGGCTACTGCCAAGGCCATAGAGACGGTTATTCCAAAGACAGATGTCGCCATAGAGCTTGGCGGCGAGGATGCAAAAATTATTTATTTTGAGGGCGGAAACGTTGAGGAAAGAATGAACGGCATATGCGCCGGAGGCACAGGTTCGTTTATCGACCAGATGGCTTCCCTTCTTCAGACAGATGCCGGCGGTCTTAATGAGCTGGCAAAATCACATACTACAATATACCCCATAGCTTCGCGCTGCGGAGTTTTTGCAAAGACGGATATTCAGCCGCTTATTAACGAAGGTGCGGCCAAGGAAGACTTGGCGGCCTCTATTTTCCAGGCGGTTGTAAATCAGACAATAAGCGGACTTGCCTGCGGCAAGCCCATAAGAGGACATGTGGCATTTTTGGGAGGACCTCTCCATTTCCTTTCAGAGCTTAGAGTGAGATTCATAGAGACACTCAAGCTGACGGACGAGACAGCGCTTCTTCCTGAGAATTCACATCTTTTTGCTGCCTTCGGTTCGGCAATATCCTCTGACAGAGAACAGGCAAAGAACCTTTCGGAGATTATAGACAACATAGGAAAAAATAATACCCTGACGGTTGAGATAGCCAGACTTTCTCCGCTTTTTAAAAGCGAGGAGGAATATGCGGAGTTTAATGCAAGACATGAAAAGGCTTCCGTACCTAAGAAAGATTTGGCCACATATAGAGGCAATGCTTATTTGGGCATAGATGCCGGCTCCACAACGACCAAGACAGCGCTTGTGGCTGAGGACGGCTCACTGCTTTATTCCTTCTATGCAAGCAATGAGGGAAATCCCCTTAAGGTTGTTATACAATCCCTCAATGAGCTCTATGACCTTATGCCCGAAGGCGTTGAGATTAAAAATTCCTGCGTAACAGGCTATGGCGAAGGACTCATAAAAGAGGCTCTTATGATAGACCTTGGATACATAGAAACTGTAGCGCACTATAAGGCGGCGGCATTCTTTAAGCCCGATGTTGACTTTATTCTGGACATCGGCGGACAGGATATGAAATGTATCAGAATTAAAGACGGCGTAATCGAAAGCGTACTTCTTAATGAGGCATGCTCATCGGGCTGCGGCTCGTTTATTGAAACATTCGCAAAGTCGCTGAACTACAGTGTTCAGGACTTTGCCCAGGAGGCACTGTTTGCCGAACACCCCATAGATCTTGGTTCAAGATGTACAGTATTCATGAACTCAAGGGTTAAGCAGGCACAGAAGGAGGGCGCAAAGGTCAGCGACATTTCAGCCGGCCTTGCCTACAGCGTTATTAAAAATGCACTGCTTAAGGTTATTAAGATTTCCGATCCCAAGGCACTGGGCAAGAGTATAGTTGTACAGGGCGGAACATTCTATAATAATGCTGTACTTAAGAGCTTCGAGCTTATTTCCGAAAGGGAGGCTGTACGCCCTGATATAGCCGGAATAATGGGAGCCTTTGGGGCAGGACTTATAGCAAGGAACAAATATAAAGACGGCTATAAGACAACAATGATTGACAGAGAGGCTATGAACAGCCTTGAAATAAAGACAAACCTTGTAAGATGCGGCGGCTGTACAAACAACTGCCTGCTTACAATTAACAATTTCTCCGGCGGAAGACGTTTTATTACAGGAAACCGCTGTGAAAAGGGACTCGGAAAGGAAAAGGCTTCAAAGGATGTGCCTAACCTCTTTGACTATAAGTTCCATAGACTGTTTGACTATGAGCCTTTGCCTGAAAATGAGGCTAAGTATGGAGTAATAGGCATACCCAGAGTGCTGAATATGTACGAGGACTATCCATTCTGGTTCACATTCTTCACAGAGCTTGGATTTTCGGTTAAACTCTCGCCGGTATCGTCCAAGAAGGTATATGAAGCCGGCATGGAGTCCATACCCAGTGAGTCTGTTTGCTATCCGGCTAAGCTTGCCCACGGACATATTATGAAACTGCTTGAGAGCGGAGTTAAGAGAATATTTTATCCCGGTATTCCTTACGAAAGAAAGGATATAATGGCGGCGGACAACAATTATAATTGCCCCATTGTAGCTTCCTATAACGAGAATATCAAAAATAACATAGAAGAGTTGAGAGACGATGATGTAATGTTCATTAATCCTTTCCTTACTCTTACAAACCAGGATGTTGTAAAGCAGAGAATGGGACAGGAGCTTAAAGCACTCGGAATAACCCAAAAAGAAGTTGATAAAGCTGTTGAAAAGGCATGGACGGAATGGACAGACTTTAGAGAAGACATGCATAAAAAGGGCGAGGAAACCCTTAAATATATAGAGGAACATAATATGACAGGAATTGTCCTTGCAGGACGTCCCTATCATATCGATTCGGAAGTAAACCACGGTATTCCAGAGCTTATAACAAGCTACAACATGGCTGTGTTCACAGAGGACTCTGTTGCCCATTTGGGAAAGGTAGAAAGACCGCTTGTTGTAAGGGACCAGTGGGCTTACCATTCACGTCTTTATGAGGCGGCGGCATTCGTAAAGACAAGGAAGGATTTGGAGCTTATACAGCTCAACTCATTCGGATGCGGCCTTGATGCGGTTACTACAGACGAGGTTAAGGATATACTTGTTGCCGCCGGAAAAATATATACAACACTTAAGATAGACGAGGTCAGCAACCTTGGCGCGGCAAGAATACGTATCCGTTCCCTCATAGCCGCCATGGAAGACAGAAGCGAAAAGGGCGTAGAATTAAAAGAGGGAGACGCTTCATTAAAGAGGGTTATATTTACAAAGGAGATGAGAGATACTTATACACTTCTCTGCCCTCAGATGGTTCCCCTGCACTTTGATGTGCTTGAGGCAGCTCTTAATGCCTGCGGCTTAAAGGTAGAGGTTCTTCCTACATATGATACGGGAAGCATTGACGTTGGCCTTAAATATGTAAATAACGATGCCTGCTACCCGGCGCTTATCGTAGTCGGACAGCTGCTTAAGGCTCTCCAGTCGGGCAAATATGACTTGGATCATGTCGGATTGCTCATGGTACAGACAGGCGGCGGCTGCCGTGCGACAAACTATATAGGTTTCATAAGAAAGGCACTCAAAAACGCCGGAATGAAGCAGATTCCTGTTATATCCATAAGTGCCCAGGGACTGGAAAAGAACCCCGGACTTAAGTATACGCCTAAGCTTTTGAACCATGCTATGCAGGCACTTGTCTACGGCGATACGTTCATGAGAGTGCTGTTCAGAACGAGACCTTATGAGGCCGTGAAGGGCTCGGCCAATGCTCTTTATGAGAAATGGAACGAAAAGGTTAAAAAGGATGTTGCAAAGGCTGATTTCTCAACATTCAGAAAGAACCTTAAGGGTATAATAAAAGATTTCGATGAGCTGGAGCTTTTGGATATAGTTAAGCCTAGAGTCGGAGTTGTCGGAGAGATACTTGTTAAATATCATCCGCTGGCAAATAATGACCTGGTAAACCTTCTTGAAAAAGAGGGCGCAGAGGCCGTTGTTCCTGACCTTCTTGGATTTGGACACTATACTTGCTATAACTCAGTTCAGAAGGAAAAATACCTTGGCGGCACAAGCATGGCAAAAACTGTGTCAGGTATAGCCAGCAAGGCAATAGCATTCTATCAGAAGCCCATGATAGATGCGCTCAAGGAAAGCAAGAGATTTGATGCACCGGAGAATATAGAAAAGCTCGGCGAATACGCTAAGCCAGTAGTTTCGCTCTGCAATCAGACCGGCGAGGGCTGGTTCCTTACCGGAGAAATGATGGAGCTTATACACAGCGGAGTAAATAACATTGTATGCACACAGCCCTTCGGCTGCCTTCCCAACCACGTTGTCGGAAAGGGTGTTATTAAGGAAATAAGAAGACAATATCCCCTTGCAAATATCGTTGCCGTTGACTACGATCCCGGAGCAAGCGAGGTTAACCAGCTCAACAGAATAAGACTTATGCTTGCAGGCGCCAATAAGAATTTGGAAAAGATTAAAGA
>JAJQDF010000193.1:0-2898 GCA_021202325.1 Clostridiales bacterium
ACACTGATGAGGTTCAGACCTATGCAAACACCCTCTATCAGGAGGCAATACGTATCGGCGTGGAGATGAACAGCCAGTACCATACTCCCGAAGAGCTTAGGGAAATAATGAGCCGCCTTATAGGAAAGACGGTGGACAACACATTCCGACTGTTTCCGCCCTTCCATACCGACTTCGGAAAGAATATTACGCTCGGAAAAAATGTTTTTATAAATTCCGGCTGTCATTTTCAAGACCAGGGCGGCATCGAAATAGGCGACGGTGCACTCATAGGCCACAATGTTGTGCTGGTGACAATAAATCACGCCATCAAGCCAAGTGAAAACAGAAAAAATTATTATGCACCCATAAAGATTGGTAAAAATGTATGGATAGGCTCAAACTCAACAATTCTTCAGGGCGTAACCATAGGCGATTGGGCTGTAGTTGCCGCCGGAGCGGTTGTCGCAAAGGATGTGCCGCCATATACAATTGTGGGCGGTGTACCGGCAAAGGAAATAAGAAAAGTAACGGAGATGTAAGCGATGAAAACAAATACTGACGGAACAGGAGGCAAAATAATGAAAGGTATCGGAACAATAGCTCTTTCGGCCGCTCTTTTGTTCAATGCGGCCTGCAGCAGCGCCACTCAGGAAGTACAGGCAGACAACACCGAAAACGGCATTATAACGGAAGACGCCGCAGCAGAAAATACGGAGGACACAATGCAAAACAACATTTTAGTAGTATATTTTTCGGCCACAAATACAACCGAACAGATTGCCGAATACGCCGCCGAAATTCTAAATGCAGACATTTACGAAATAATAGCTGAGGATCCCTACACCGATGAGGATTTGGCCTACTACACCGGAGGCCGAGCCGACAATGAACAGGCCGACGAAACCGCCCGTCCCGCAATTTCCGGCAGTGTGGAAAACATGGAGCAGTATGACACAATATTGCTTGGCTATCCCATTTGGCACGGACAGGCGCCCAGAATAATCAGCACGTTTTTGGAAAGCTATGATTTCTCGGATAAGACAATAATCCCCTTCTGCACATCCCACAGCAGCGGTATCGATTCAAGTCCTGACAATCTTCACTCCCTTGCGCCAAATGCCAATTGGCTGGACGGCGAGCGTTTCTCTTCAAGCTCTTCAAAGGATGATGTGAAGGAATGGCTGGACTCCCTCGGCTTACAGGCCAATACCGCCTCAGATGTCGGAGTATTCAATTTTGAAACCCATACTGTGCTTTTAAACAGCGGCTACGAAATGCCCATTATGGGACTTGGCACCTACAGCCTTTCTGACGAGGAATGTTATAATTCAGTCACCGCACTGTTGGAGGCAGGCGGAAGGCTCATTGACACGGCATATATGTACAGCAACGAAGAAGCTGTCGGCAGAGCAATAAGGGATTCCGGTGTCCCCAGGGAAGAAATATTCGTAATAACGAAGATATACCCTACGCAGTATGATGAGCCGGTAGCCGCCATAGAAGAAGCCCTTGAAAAGTTGGACATTGGCTATATTGACATGATGCTTCTTCACCACCCCGGAGACAACGATGTTGAGGCCTATCTCGCCATGGAGCAGGCCGTAAGCGAGGGTAAGATTCGCTCCCTTGGCTTATCAAACTGGTACGTTGAGGAGCTGGAGGAATTTCTGCCCCAGGTTAACATAACTCCGGCATTGGTACAGAACGAAATCCATCCCTACTATCAGGAAAACGATGTTATTCCCTATATACAGAGCCTCGGCATAGTTGTTCAGGGCTGGTACCCCTTCGGCGGCAGAGGCTATACCGCAGAGCTGCTCGGAAATGAAGTTATATCCGATATTGCCGAAGCCAACGGCGTTTCTTCGGCACAGGTAATACTGAGATGGAACCTTCAAAAGGGCGTTGTTGTAATTCCCGGCTCCAGCAACGCCGACCATATCAAAGAAAATTTGGATTTGTTTGGCTTTGAGCTGACCGATGACGACATGGAAAGAATCAACGCCTTGGACAGAAACGAAAAGCACGATTGGTATTAAACACAACAGATATAAGGATTTTTTCAGGGGACGGATTTCCGCCCCCTGTTTTATTGTCTTTGTTTCTTTTAATCATTAATGAGATTGTACTATAAACTTCTCTTAGTTTATTCCAAAATTTCTTGTAAAACTTAGGTTAAATTTTATTTAATCAACTATAGAAAGATATCCGATTTAGTTTTATAATATTAACAGGCTAGGGTGCCTACTAAATTTTAGGGAGGAATAAACATGAAAAAATTAACATCCGTTGTTACAGCGCTTGTGCTTGTCCTTGGACTGGCTATGCCTGCAGCAGCAGCGGACAGCGATTACGCCGTTTTTGAAGGCGGAGTCAGCGAAATCCAGAAGTACGGAAACATTGTGCTGGACATCGATCCTGCGGATCTCCAGGAGGCCGGATATGAGTACGGCGACGTTCTCGACGTTACAGTTGACGAAACAGCCTATGAAATCCCGCTTTGCACAAACTATTCAGACGTTGACACAGGCTCGCTTGTATGCCGTGACAGCGACGGCGCTCTCATCATCGCCATCAATATGGGCGACTTTGCCACAACAAACGGCCTTGCAATAAAGGTTACTGCTGAGGACGGCTCATATGAGTGGCAGTTTGAAGAAGGCGAAACAATTGAGGACATCAGCGTAACAATCGCCATGGGCGAAAAGGCTGGATACTATGACGAATATCTCATTCATCAGCTTGAACGCACAGACGATCGTGCAGATTATGATTCAGACGAAATTTTTGCCAACTTCCGCAATATCGCTGCTGGAGAACTTGGCGAAAACGCACTTTTCCGTTCAAGCAGCCCCATAAACAACGAAATTAACCGTGCCGCTTATGCCGATGATTTCTGCGAGGCTAACGGAATCA
>JAJQDF010000193.1:2908-9102 GCA_021202325.1 Clostridiales bacterium
AATGCAGTTCTGAACCTTGCCGACAACAACGAGCTTATCGATAGCTATATTGCTGCTGAGGACTTTGATTCACCTTACTACAAATCACTTTACGAAGCAGGCAAGGTTAAGGCTCTCAACCTTGGCGTAGACTTTACAGCTGAGGATTTCCAGGCCGGACTTGCCGATGGTCTCAGATTCTTTGCTGAAAACGATGGTCCCTACCTTGTTCACTGCACAGAGGGCAAAGACCGTGCCGGATTCGTTTCAGCCCTTCTTTCATGCCTGATGGGCGCTTCCTATGACGAGGTTGTAGAGGACTATATGGAAACATATATCAACTACTATCACCTTGAGGTTGGCAGTGAGCAGTATGAGGCTGTAAAGAACAGCAATATCGTATCTATCCTTGAAAACATCACTTCTTCCGAAGAAGGCACAGACTTAACAACTGTTGACCTTGAAGCTGCAGCACTTGCTTATGTTCAGGCTATCGGCCTCACAGATGATGAAATAGCTGCTCTTAAGGCTAACCTTGCTATGGATTACGAAATCGCAGCAGTTGAAGAGCCTGCAGTTGAGGAACCCGTTGTCGAGGAACCTGCAGTTGAAGAACCCGCTGAGGAGCCCGTTGTTACTGTTGCTGAGCCCGAAATCCCTTCAGCCGACACAACATACACAGTTGTTTCAGGCGACAGCCTCTGGAAAATTTCCAGCAAGCTTTTGGGCGAAGGAACACGCTGGGGCGAAATCTATGATGCTAACACAGATACAATTAGCAATCCTTCTATGATTTATGTAGATCAGACTCTCATTATTCCTGCTGCATAAGGGATAGTGGAAACTGACTTTTACATATCTAAAACAATGCACATCCGCAGGACTTTACCCTGCGGATTTTCTATGCCTATCGTTATTCTGTTTTTTAGTGAACATACACGCATGATTCATAGGCACTACTAGGTATAAAAACTCGATTGCATTATGCTTTGCATCTCCGCTTCCGCTCCGGTCCGTGCTAAACGCATGCCACCGGCATGCAGCACCCCGGAGAATTTCTCTCCGGGGTTTCTATGTCTATTGGTATTCAGTTTTATTTCAGTTAATCAGCGATCCTCTCGGAAATAGGACAGTCCCAAGCTCTTGGGCGCCTGATTTTCCTTGCTGTTTCTTACGCTTGAAAGTACAAGTACTATTATTGTTACAACGTAGGGGAGCATCTTGAATATTTCCTGCGCCGCCTCTCCGAAGGGAATATAGGCGAAAAGTATATAAAGTCCTCCGAAAAGTATGCTTCCCCAAATGGCTCTGGCCGGTTTCCACAGCGCCAGTATAACAAGGGCTACCGCAAGCCAGCCTCTGTCGCCGAAGCCGTTGTTCTGCCATGTTCCGCCAAGGTATTCCATTACAAAATACAGTCCGCCAAGGCCGCTTATTATTGAGCCTGTGCATGTGGCCACATATTTATATCTTATTACATTAATGCCGGCCGCATCGGCAGCTGCCGGATCCTCGCCTACAGCTCTCAGGTTCAGTCCCCTTCTGGTCTTGAAAAGGAACCATGTCAGAAATACCGCAAGTATTATTGACAGATATGTCAAAAAGCCGTAGCTGAAAAGTATGTCGCTGACAATTCCCAGATGGTCGCTCAAAAACGGTATCTTTGTCCTGAATGTCATGCCGGTAACATATACGCTTACCTGTCCGGCTGTTCCGCTTATTCTTGAAAGGGAGCCGCCAAGGAAGTTGCCGAACCCTACGCCGAATGTTGTCAGCGCAAGACCTGATACATTCTGGTTAACCCTGAGGGTAATAGTCAAAATACTATATATAAGTCCTCCGGCAAGGGAAAACAGTATCGACACGATAAGTGCGCACAGCACACCTATCCAGCCGTTGGGAGTGGCAACACTCTGCTCATATATGAATGCTCCCACAAGGCCGCCTACGCCGCCCATGTACATTATTCCCGGTATACCTAAATTAAGGTTTCCGCTTCTTTCGGTCATTATCTCTCCCGAAGCTCCGAAAAGCATGGGAATGCCCTGAGTTACGGCCTTCTGTATGAATGTTACCGTGAATATTCTTTTAAGTATAATTAGTATAATATTCATAGCTTAAGCCTCCTCATGCTTTCCTCTGAAAATAACCCGGTAGTTTATAAAGAACTCACAGCCTATAAGGAAGAAAAGAATAACTCCCGTAATAACCTCCGCCGCAGACTCATTCAGTCCGAATTCACTGGCAATCTGCACAGCGCCGTTATCCAAGAACACCAGCATAAACGATATGAGCGCCATAACAAAGGGATTGAATTTAGCAAGCCATGAAACTACGATTGCCGTAAAGCCCCTTCCGCCGGCGGTGTTTACCGAAATAGTATGGCTTGAACCGCTTACAAGCAAAAATCCCGTAAATCCGCAGAGTGCGCCTGAAATAGCCATTGTCCTGAGAATAACTTTCTTTACGTTTATACCTGCATATCTGGCGGTATTTTCGCTTTCGCCCACGACAGCTATCTCATAGCCCTGTTTTGTCTTGCTCAAATAAATATATATTGCCACAGTCAATATCAGTACTATAATAACATTTATGCTGTAGTTGAAGCTTCCGAATATGTTGCTCATAAAGGATGTGGATATCCAGCCGGCCTTTGTTTTCTGATTGATTGTGCCTATGGTTCCGCTTCCCTTAACGGCCTCCCAGACGATTGAGAAATAGGCCGTCAGCTGTGTAGCTATGTAGTTCATCATAAGTGTGAACAGTGTTTCGTTGGTATTATATTTAGCCTTAAAGTATGCCGGGATTATGCCCCACACAAGGCCTGCAATAATACTAGAAATTATCATCACTATGAAAAGCACTGCCGTCGGTACAGAGTCGCCCATGTATCTCATAACCGCCGCTGTGGCTATTCCTCCCACAAGTATCTGTCCTTCGGCTCCGATGTTCCAGAACCTCATTTTGAAGGCCGGAGTTATTGCCAACGATACCGAAAGCAGTATCATTGTATCTCTCAGCGTGTTCCATGTTCTTCTTTGGGTTCCTATGGCTCCGTTTATCATTCCCGCATAGACTTTTATGGGGTTTGTGGCTGTAAGGGCATAGACGAATATGCCGCAGACAATCAAAGCAAGCAATATGGCAACGGCTCTTATGAACCATGCCTTTCTTCGGGAGATATCGCTTCGCTTGGCAATACGAACCATAGGTTCCTTTTTTAAGCTTTCAGCTGCCATGTCACATTACCTCCTCTGTATGCTTCGTCATCATTAAGCCAACCTGTTCCTTCGTAACGCTTCTGGCATCGACTACGCCTGTTACCTTTCCTGCACAGAGTACAAGTATTCTGTCGGCAAGCTCCAAAAGAACGTCCAAATCCTCGCCGACATATATAACGGCAGTTCCGTGGTCCTTCTGTTCGTTTATCAAATGATATATGGTATATGATGTATTTATATCAAGTCCTCTGACCGCATAGGCCGTCATAAGCACCGACGGTGCATTGGATATTTCTCTTCCGACAAGCACCTTCTGAACGTTTCCGCCGGAAAGCTTCCTTATTGGTGTGGATATGCTCGGCGTTACGACCTTAAGCTCATCGACTATTTCCTCTGTTTTCTTTCTGGGATCCTTTCTGTTGACAAAGGAACTCTTTCCCTCTCTGTAGCTTCTGAGCATTACGTTGTCGGCCAAATCCATATTTGCCACAAGTCCCATGCCAAGTCTGTCCTCGGGAACAAATGAGAGTGCAACTCCGACATTTCTTATTTCAAGGGGATTCTTGCCTATGAGCTCGGTTTCCTCGCCGTTATCTCCGCAGTATACTATGCTGCCGCTCTCCACCTTCTGGAGTCCGGCAATGGCCTCAAGCAGTTCCTTCTGGCCGCTTCCGGCTATTCCCGCTATGCCGAGAACCTCGCCTCCGTAAACATCGAAGGATACATTGTCCAGTGTAGTGACATTGTTTTTATCAACGCATTTAAGATTTTTGACCTCAAGCCTTTTCACAATGTCGTGGGGCTCTTTTCTGCCTATATCGAGCGTTACCTTCTCGCCCACCATCATTTCTGTCAGTGAAAGCTCCGTAGCATCCTTTGTTTGAACCGTTCTGATATATTCGCCCTTTCTCAGCACCGCTACTCTGTCCGAGAGCGAAAGCATCTCATGGAGCTTATGAGTAATAATAATGATTGCTTTTCCGTCGTTTCTCATGTTCCTGAGAACGTCGAACAGTCTGTCTGTCTCCTGGGGTGTCAGTACCGCCGTGGGCTCGTCGAGTATGAGTATGTTTGCTCCTCTGTAGAGCATTTTTACGATCTCAACGGTTTGCTTTTCCGAAACCGACATGTTGTATATTTTCTTAGTGGGATCCAGCTCGAAGCTGTATCTGTTTACAAGGTCGTTTATTTTATCTATAACCTCGTTCATCTTTATTATTTCCGCCCCCGGAAGTCCCAGTATTATGTTTTCGGCGGCGGTGAATGTCTCTATCAGCTTGAAATGCTGATGTATCATGCCTATGCCAAGCTCAAAGGCATCGGCAGGACAGGTGATTTTCACTTCCTTGCCGTCCACAAATATTTCTCCTTCATCGGGAAAATATATGCCGGCAAGCATGTTCATAAGTGTTGTTTTCCCGCTTCCGTTTTCACCCAAGAGGGAAAGAATTTCACCCTTTCTTACTTCAAGCGAAATGTCCTTATTGGCAATAACCTCGCCGAAGTATTTACATATATTTTTAAGCTCTATCGCATTTACAGTATCCAATTCTATTCCTCCTTTTCTACCGGCTAAAACGGAATAAGGGCAGGGCTGCTCTTATGTATTTTGAGCCACCCTGCCCTTGGATTCTTCAGAAATAATTAATAAACTGTATTAAGCTCTGTTATGCCATCGATAACGAATGCAAATGCGGGAGCTGAACCGAGTTCTGACTCCATGAAGTAGCCATCCTCGCTGATGTACTCAAGTCCATTGTATCCGTCGATATCAACTGTAGATGTGATTGTCTCGCCGTCTACTGTCCATGTTGATGTATCAAATACTTTGATAGAACCGTCAACAATTGCTGCGAATGTCTCTTCAACCATTTCCTCAGTTCCTTCAGCTATAGCTACTTCGTTGAGCTCTGTAAGATATACAGCGCCGTCAGCATATCCCTGGCACCAGTCAACGGGGATTTCCTCGCCGTTAATCATGCACTCAACTGCGTATGTTACATATGAACCCCAGTTGATTGATGATGATGTAAGTGCATAGTTGAGAGCTGCATCGATCATAGATACGTTGTATCCAACGTCGCAAACGCCTGCTGCTTCACAAGCTGTAGCTGCGCCTGTTGTATCGGCATGCTGGCTGATAAGAACGCAGCCGTCAGCGATAAGAGCCTCAGCTGTTTCCTTCTCAAGAGCCTGGTCAGCCCATGAACCTGTGTATTTAACTTCCATTGTTACGTTAGGGCATATTGATCTTACTCCAAGGTAGTAAGCTGTGTATCCTGATTTAACCTCTGCATATGAGAAAGCGCCTACATAACCGATCTTGGCATCTGTGTCTTCTCCGTAGAGTTCAGCAAGCTTCAAACCTGCAACAACACCGGCTACATAACGAGCCTCATAGATGTTTGCAAAGTAGTTATGCATGTTTGAAAGTTCGCTTGATGCAGCCTGATAGCCTGTAGCATGGCAGAACTGTACATCGGGATATTCCTCAGCAGCCTGAAGGATATAGTCCTCATGGCCGAAGCTTGTTGCAAAAATGATGTTGCATCCCTGCTCTGCAAGGTCAACAGCTGCGTCATAAGCAGCCTCATTCTCAGGAATGTTCCACTTTGTGATAACCTGATCATCGGAAAGTCCGAGAGCCTCTTTCATTTCCTCTGATCCTATGTAATGAGCATATGTATAGCCTTCGTTTTCGTCTCCTACATGGATAAATCCAACCTTAATGTCGCTGGCAGAAATGCCTTCTGTCACTTCTTCGCTGGTTTCTTCATCAGCGCTGTCATCGGCGGTGTCTGTGCTGCTGCTTGAGCATCCGGCAACTCCGAGGATCATTACAGCTGACAGAATAACTGCTAAAAACTTCTTCATTTTGATCTCCTCCCATTTCGGATTTTTTAGTTTCCCTCTTTTCTTGCATATATAAGCCCTCATCAATATTGAGGCGTTATACCAAATTAGCAAAAGTTTTCTTATATTATAATATAATTC
>JAJQDF010000168.1 GCA_021202325.1 Clostridiales bacterium
ATTGACATATTGTAGATAGTGTATATAATGAATATATACACTAAAACAAATTGATGACTTTTGCGGGGCGATTGAATGAACATAGTAATAAGCAATCGGGACGACAGGCCCATATATGAGCAAATAATGTCCCAGATAAAAAGACTGATAATTTCGGGAGAAATAAAGGAAGGGGAGCTTCTTCCGTCGATGCGTGCCCTTGCCAAAGACCTGAGGGTTTCGGTAATAACGACAAAAAGAGCCTATGAAGAGCTGGAAAAAGACGGCTTTATAGTAACGGTGACCGGAAAGGGTTCTTTTGCAGCCGAGCAGAACACCGAGGCCATAAGAGAGGAAAAGCTGAAGGAAATAGAGAATAAAATATACAGCATATGGGAGGAAGCCAAGCTTTGCGGAATAACCGCCGATGAGCTTAAAGAGGTTTTATCGATAATATGTGAGGAGGAATAATATGAATGCACTGGAGATAGACAGACTGACCAAAAGATACAGCAATTTTACTCTCGGCGAAGTATCCTTCTGCTTACCGGAGGGAACGATAATGGGATTTATAGGAGAAAACGGTGCCGGAAAAAGCACGGTTATAAATTTGATTACCGGAGCGGTGAAAAAGGACAGCGGAACTATTAAGATATATGGCAAAAATACCGAAGAAATGAACAAGAGCGATTGGGAAGAAATAGGTACGGTAATAGCTGAATGCGGTTTTCCCTCCGAACTTAGGCTGCAGGATGTAAACAGCATACTTAAAAGCATATATAAAAATTGGGATGAAAGCAAATTTTTCTATTATACTGACAGATTTTCACTGAATAAAAAAGGCCGTATCAAGGATTACTCAAGCGGTATGAAAATGAAGTTGGAAATAGCCATTGCCTTTTCCCACGGCGCCAAGATCCTCATACTCGATGAGGCTACTAATGGCTTGGATCCATCGGCAAGGCTGGAAATATTGGACATGCTTATGGACTTCATACAGGATGAGAGATGTGCTGTACTTATTTCATCCCATATAATCAGTGACTTGGAAAAGATATGTGACTATATCACTTTCATTCATGGAGGAAAAATACTGTTTTCCGAAGAAAAGGACAAACTCTTGGAAAAATATGTTGTAATAAATGCAGACGAAAAACAGATAGAGGAGCTGGACAAGCCGGCAATCGTGGCGATGGAAAGAACCAAATGGTCAACCAAGGCGATGGTTTTAAAGGATATGATACCGCAGGGCTTTGAAACAGAGAAAACAAATATAGAAGAAATAATGCTGTACCATATAAAGAGGGGTGCAAAATAATGATTGGAATAATGAAGAAGGATTTTATTCTTATAAAAAAACAGCTGCTTGTAGTTATAGCAATGCTTATTATTCATGCAGTTCTAATGGGAAGCCAAGCAACAATGGATGGTTTTCAAGCAGGCAGTTTTTGTTTATATATAACAGCGTTTATGGGGATCCTGCCGGTGACAATACTCGGATATGATGAAAGACATGATTGGGGCAAATATGCTTCGGCAATGCCGGTGACGAGAAAGGAAAATGTTATTGCTAAGTTTTTGATTATGCTCATTCTGACCGCCCTTGCATTGGCTATATATATGATATTTGCCGTTTTAATGGGAATAAAGAATTTGGGAGCAACGCTTATAATGGTTGGCGCAGTATCAATAATTTCAAGCTCGTTAATGCTGGCAATTTCCTATAAATTCGGAACGAGCAAGGCTGGGGTTATGTTTATAGGTCTGCTGCTTATAATGCTGTTGGTTATGTTTTTATTGATGGACGCTGAAATGGCTGAACAGGCTAATAGCCTCAGCGTGGAAGGTGCTGTTTTCGGCGAAATGGGCGAAGTGCTTGTGCCAATGACGGTTGTTTTGGCTGTTGTGATATATATTGCCTGTATGCTGGTTTCCATACATATATATTCCAAAAAGGACTTTTGAGAAGAAGCAGGCAATGTGAATTTAAGACGTTTGCGGAAGATTAAGTTTTACGAGCGTCTTTTTTATTTTGTTTTTATATTGTATAATTAGATTTAATAGTGGATTTAAGAAATATAAACTAACTTTATAAACGGAGGGCATTATGGAAACCGGTATTTCTCTTGATTCCTACAAAATTTTCTGTACCGTTGTTAAGACGGGAAATATGTCGGCAGCGGCAAAGGAACTGTATATATCACAGCCGGCGGTGAGCATGGCAGTAAAACAGCTGGAAGAAAAGCTTGGCAGTCCCCTTTTGGTGCGAACGACGAAGGGTGTCAGGCTTACTCCCGAGGGTGAGGTGCTATACCGCTATCTTGATATGGCGCTGAATATGGTTAAGACGGCGGAGCACAAATATTATGAGATGGCTAACCTTGAAAAGGGAGAGGTACGCATAGGCGCCAGTGATATCGTCATAAGCGGCTACCTTATGCCCTATATCGAAAAATACAGCAGTGAACATTCTGATATACGAATAAAGGTTGTGAACAAAACAACATATGAATCATTGGAGATGATGAAAAGGGGAGTAATAGACCTCTGCTTTGTCAATTTGCCCATAGAGCACAACGAGGAAATGGAAATAACAAAATGCCTGGAAATACACGACTGCCTCATTGGCGGAACAAAATACAAAGATCTAGCAAACAGAGGCTTGAAGCTGGCGGAGCTTTTGGATTATCCCCTTCTGCTTTTGGAGGATATGAGCAACACAAGAAAACAGCTGGATAAGTTTGCGGCGGAAAACGGCATAAAGTTTAAGCCGATAATTGAGCTTGCAAGCTATGACCTGCTTATACAATTCGCTAAGATTAATTTGGGACTTACATTCATAATAAGGGAATTTGATAATAAGGCCATTGACAATGCCAATTTGTTTGAAATACCCGTAGAGCCCAATCTTCCTACAAGGTATGTCGGCCTTGTCAGACTGAAAAACGGGGCGCTGTCCTATGCGGCAAAAAAATTTGTGGAAATGCTCGGATTGGAGGAACAATGATGAAAATACTGCATACATCCGACTGGCACCTGGGAAAGACATTGGAAACAAGAACAAGATACGAGGAACAGCAGAAATTTATTGATGAGATCGGCGAAATTTGCGACAGAGAACATATAGATGTGATAATACTTTCGGGAGATGTATATGACACATCAAATCCCCCGGCCGCTGCAGAGGAAATGTTTTTCAATTCGGCTACAGCCTTGGCAAAAAACGGCCAAAGACCTGTTATTGTAATTGCCGGAAACCACGACAGTCCCGACAGGCTCATGGCGGCTTCGGAAATACTCCGTCCTTACGGCGTATTTGTACTCGGCAGACCTAAGGACAAAATACCGGAGATGTCCTTTGTTAGCTATACAATAAAGACAGACGAAAACGGTGCTGTAGCCGTTGATATGAACGGCGAAAAAGCCGTAATTGCAGCTCTGCCCTATGTCAGTGACAGGCGAATTGATGAAATAATCGGTCAGACAGGTGAGGATGAGGAAAATGCCGTCAGCTATTCCGAAAAGGTGAAGGAACTTCTCGGGAAAATGGCCGAGAGTTTTTCTGATGATACAATAAACATTGTTTCCGCCCATCTGTATACGGTCGGCGGCGAAGAGAGCGGAAGCGAACGAAGTATTCAGCTCGGCGGAAGCTATTCCGTGGGGGCAGATGCCTTCCCAGAAAAAGCCCAGTATATAGCCCTTGGACATTTGCACAGGCCGCAGACTGTTCCGGGACTTGGCAGAAAGGCCTATTACTGCGGCTCTCCATTAGGCTACAGCAGAGATGAGGCGGCCTATGCAAAGGCTGTAAATATAGTGAGCCTGAAAGCAGGGGAACAAGCCGAAATTGAAAAAATTCCATTGAGTTGTATAAAGCCCATAGAAATACTGAAATGCACATCAATCGAGGATGCCATGGAAAAATGCGGAGCTGAGAAGGACAGAGAAAGCTATATTTACCTGGAAATAGAGGCCGACAGGCCGCTTTCTATGGAAGAAATACGAAAGCTGAAATCGCTTAAGGCCGACATAATGGACATAAGGGTTATACTTGGGGAAACCGATACCGTGGCAGCGGAGGAAAGGGAAAGGCTGACATTGAAGGACAGCTTCATTGATTTTTATAAAAAATACCGTTCCGCCGAACCCGACGGCGAGCTCATTGAGCTTTTCCTGTCGGTCATGGGAGAGGAGGAAGTGCTGTGAGGCCAATAGAACTTAAAATAAAAGGCATAAACAGCTTTGTCGAGGAACAGACCGTAGATTTTGATAGGCTTACAAAAGACGGCCTTTTCGGCATAGTCGGCGACACCGTAAGCGGAAAAAGCTCCGTTCTCGATGCCATGACCATAGCACTATACGGTGAGCTTTCAAAAAATACAAACGAATTTATAAATAAGGAGTCCAACTCGGCTTCAGTTGTATTTGATTTTGCCGTGGAGGAAAACGGGGCAGAAACCGTATACAGGGCGGAAAGAACATTCAAAAGGACATCCACAAAGGAATGTGTGCCTTCTCTGGCAAGGCTCTCGAAGCAAAGCGGCGAGGTAATAGCCGATAAAATAAGGGATGTAAACAAGGCGGCAGAAGCACTGATAGGACTGTCCTATGACGATTTCACAAGGACGGTGGTACTGCCTCAAGGAAAGTTCAGCGAATTCCTGAACCTGAAAGGTGCCGAAAGACGGTCAATGCTGGAAAGGATATTTGCACTGGAAAAGTACGGCTCGGCACTGGCGCAGAGGCTTAAAGGAGAAAGGCTGGAAACCGGCGGCGAGCTGAATGCGGTAACATCTAAAATGGAGGTC
Organism: Clostridiales bacterium; assembly: GCA_021202325.1. Lineage (GTDB taxonomy): Bacteria > Bacillota > Clostridia > Lachnospirales > Anaerotignaceae > Metalachnospira. Next base: position 4,791 of record JAJQDF010000168.1, read on the forward strand.
TATGGCGATATAAGCCGTGAGCTGTGCAGCATTAAGGAAAAGGAACTTACAGTAGCCAAGGAAGAAGCCCTAAAAGCGGCGGCAGTGCTTGAGAAGACAAAAAAGCGTGCGGCCGAGGCCGAGAAAATAGCCGATTTGGAAGGCAAGCTTAAAAAGCAGACGGAGGACATAGCCGAAATAGAGAAGGAAAGAAAAAGCGTAGATGATTTTGCCCAAAGAATGAATATAGAGGCCACAATAGAGGGCTTAACCGAGACTGCCGGAACATATAAGCAGGCAATAAAGCTTTTGGCGGAGATTGAGGAAGCCGAGGGAAAAATATCCCTTCTAAAGAAAACGACCAACGGCCTGAAGCAGAAATATGTAAGCTTGAAGGCTGACAAAAAACGCCTTGAAGAGGAAGAAATAAAGAATGCCGAGGCCGTAAAGGAGGCGGAAAAGCTTAGGGAGAAGCTTTCTGCCGAGCGGAGCAAGGACATGGTGGAGCTTATTAAGGGCGGGGACAGGCTGAAGGAACTTCGTGAAAAGGGCTTTTCGGCAAAGGAAGCATATACAAAGCAAAGACAACTGTTCATAGAGATAAACGAGCTTTTGGCCGCCATAAAGGAAGAAAACGAAAAGCTGGAACAGCTGAACAAAAAACACGACGAAACGGAAGCGCTTAAGCTGGAAAACGACAAATCTATAGAGAATGCCGAAAACAGTCTTACTGCCATGAGGGACAAAAATATGGCGGCGGTTTTGGCCAAAAATCTCAAGGAGGGCGAAATGTGTCCTGTCTGCGGTTCAAGGGAGCATCCCAATATAGCCGAGGACATTGAGGATACATTGAAGGATGCCCTTGAAAAAAGCATTAAGGAGCTTAAAGAAAAGGGCAAGTCACTGGAAAAGAGCCTGACAAAGATAAAGGCCGACATAGCCGCATCCAAAAAGCTGATAGAAACCAAAACTGCCGAAAAGGAGAAAAAAGAGGCAGATACCAAAGGGGTAAAGCTTGATAAGCTTAAAGCCGACCTTGAAAAGCTTGTTGAGGAATACCGAGCCGAAGAAAAGCTGGATGCAGAGAGAAAGAAAGCCCAAGAGAAAGAGAAAAACTATCTTGATGCAGAAAAGGCGGAAAAAGCCGTAAGAAAGAAGGCAGAGGAGCTTGCGGAAAAGGCAAGACAGACTGACAGGGATCTGGCCGACTGCGAGGCCGAAGGAAAGATAGCATCGGCGGAACTGAAACGCATGGAAACCGAGAGAGAAATAAAAGCGGCTGAGGTAAACAAAGCTGGCGGAGACAACTCTCCGGCTGCACTTTTGAAGGAAACCGAGAATGCCATAGAGATAATGAATAACTATTCCAGACGAAAAAATCTTGCCGAGGACAATATTAAAAGGCTGAATGATGAGCTGGGCGGACGAAGGCTTGAGGCTGGCGAGCTGGACAGGATAAGGACAGAGCTTAAAAACAGCGAGGATATGAGGGAAGCCAAGTCCAATGAAATAGCCGTAAGGGAAAAGGAATTGGCGCAGATGAAAGATAATCTTGTTACACTGGCGGATCTGAAAAAGGAAGAAAAACAGCTTAGGAAACGCCATGATATGCTTTTAGAGCTTTCCAAGCTGACCGAGGGCAACCGTTTTGTGGAATACATGGCCGAAAACAGCCTGAAATATATTGCCGCAGATGCCTCCGTCAGGCTGAAAAACATAAGCGGCGGAAGGTATGCACTGGAGCTTTTGGACGGCGAGTTCATTATAAGGGATGATTTCTGCGGAGGCATAAGAAGAAGGCCGGCTACACTGTCCGGCGGGGAAACATTTTTGACATCATTTGCGTTGGCGCTCTCCCTTTCTGATAGGATACAGATGAAAAACAGCGCTTCGCTGAAATTCTTCTTCCTGGATGAGGGCTTTGGTACGTTGGACAAAAATACACTGGATGTAGTAATGAAATCTCTGGAAACCCTTTGCCAAAGCGGCATGAAGGTCGGCCTCATTACCCATGTTGAGGAGGTAAAGGACAGACTTCCCGTAAGGCTCTATGTCACAGGGGCGGTTCCCGGAGAGCATGGCACAAGAGTGCGCATAGGCTGATTGATGTGCTATTTAAGATTTCGATTCAGACTTTAATTAATATAGACAAACCATTTTATAAAATTAGTCATGATGTTATTACATTATGATGAAATCTGTATTTTGGCTGAATTACCGTTGAAATTCCCTTTTTGGGACATTAAAATAAAAGTATGTTTGTTACTACATTTAATGACAGGAGGAAGAATTATGGGTTCACTGGACGGATTAAAGGTTTTGGATTTTTCGACATTGCTTCCCGGCCCCTATGCGACGCTTATGCTGGCCGATATGGGAGCTGAGGTAATAAAAATAAGCTCGGCAAGCAAGCCCGATATTGTGCTGGACTATCCGCCGTTTATTGGCGATACAGGTGTTTCGGCATGTCAGGCGTGGCTTGGCAGAAACAAAAAGACAATGTTTCTGAATCTTAAGACAGAAGAGGGTAAGGCTGTAGTAAAGGAACTTGTAAAGGAATACGATATTGTCCTTGAACAGTTCCGCCCGGGGGTTATGGATAAGCTGGGACTTGGCTACGAAGACCTTAAGGCTGTAAATCCTGCCGTAATATACTGCTCGCTCACAGGCTATGGACAGAGCGGCCCGCTTAAAATGGCTGCCGGACATGATATTAACTATATGTCACGAAGCGGAATTATTTCCCATGCAGGCCGTAAGGAAAGCGGTCCGTCGCTTATGAATTTCCAGATTGCAGATATAGCTGTAGGCTCCCTCAATTCGGTGATAGGTATTCTTGCCGCAGTAAACTACAGAAGAAACACAGGAAAGGGACAGTATATTGATGTAGCCATGATGGACGGCTGTGTTCCCTTCAACAGCCTTGACGGAGCAAGCTTCCTTGTTTCCGGTGAAGAGCCAAAGCGTGAAGGCGAAAGACTTAACGGCGGCTGTATGTATGATTTCTATGAATGTAAGGATGGCCTCTACATGAGTGTTGGTTCACTGGAGCCCCAGTTCTGGAAACAGTTCTGCATGGCTATCGGCCGTGAAGACCTGATAGAGGGCACGGTTTGGCCTGAAAACGTCGATGAGGTTAAGGCTGAAATCAGAGGTATATTCAAAACAAAGACTAGAGACGAATGGACGGAGGTATTCTCAAAATACGATGCCTGCGTACAGCCTGTGCTGAATCTTAAGGAAGCACTCCTTGAGGATGAGCAGGTTAAGGAAAGAGAAATGGTTGTTGATGTTGACCTGCCTCTCCACGAAGGTGTCAAGGTTAAGCAGCTTGCCACCTCAATTAAGCTCAGCGAATGCCCCTGCGAGTATAAATTTGCAGGCTATCCCGTAGGCTACCATACAAAGGAAATAATCGAAAAGCTTGGTCTCGATTATTCGGAGCTTGAGGAAAAGGGCGTATTCAAATAAACATGATTATTGCAAATCCGGCGAATTTTTTGCCGGTTTTTTTCGTCTGATATAATGAAAGGTTTGTCAAAATATCAACTCCCGTGTTAAAATGAAAGAAAAGCAGATGAGGGGTGCGGCATGGCTAAGAAAAATTCACGAAACACAAAAGGAAAAATCATAAATGCGGCGTGGGAGCTTTTTTATGAGCAGGGCTACGATAACACTACCGTTGAAGAAATAATAGATAAGTCTCAGACATCCAAGGGCTCGTTTTATCATTATTTTGAGGGGAAGGATGCCCTTTTGACATCGCTTTCCATACTCTTTGATGAAAAATATGAGGAGCTGATGGATATAATCGATCCTGAAATGAATAGTTTCGATAAGCTTATGTATCTTAACCGGGAACTGTTCAAAATGATTGACACCAGCATATCGCTCGACCTTTTAGCTAGGCTTTATTCTTCACAGCTTGTGACAAAGGGGGAAAAGCACCTGATGGATCACAACAGGGTTTATTTCAAGGTGCTTAAGCAAATTATTATTGAAGGACAGAAAAGGGGACAGATTGTCGATAATATATCGGTAAACGAGATAGTAAAGACCTATGCCATGTGTGAGAGGGCTTTTCTTTATGACTGGTGTATGTGCGGCGGAGATTTTTCCCTTGTAGAGTATTCCGGAAAGATGTTCCCCATATTATTTAACGGTTTTAGAAATAAACAAAGCGAAAATGCTTAAAAAACTTGGTATTAAATTAAATACAATAAAATTTTCAAGAAAATTATTAA
>JAJQDF010000239.1 GCA_021202325.1 Clostridiales bacterium
ATTACCATTTTCGCTTCTCGATTTCTTATAATATGCGCTGTGTGTCCACACCTAACTTAAGTTGACATTTGACGTTTTATTACGTATAATTTTATATAAGAAATTTTGACTTAATGAAAAAAAAGACTGTTAATTCAAATTTTATTTGTTAAGAAAGTTTACAAATAAATTTCTTAAAACATTTAAAGTTAATTTTGATATTATAAGGCGTTTAAGCCGATAATATATAAAGTAAAAAATAAGTTTATGCAAAAGAGGTGAGGAAAGAATGGCGTTAGACATTATAAAAGATATTGTTGAGGCTGAATCTAAGGCTGATGATATGATCAAGAATGCCGAGGCTCAAGCAGCGTCACTCAAAGCTGAGGCAGAGAAAAAGAGTGCGGCAATACTTGCTGATGCCAAACAGAAATCAAAGGAGGCGCTTAATTCAGCGTCGGAGGTTGCTATTGACGAAAGTAAGGAGGCTGTATCCAAGATCGCCGAAAAAGCTGAACTTGATTGCAGAAAGGTCAAAGAGGCGGCTTCTCTCAAAAAAGAGGAGGCAATTCAAGCCGTAATCGGAAAGGTTGTGGGAATCAATGGCAATAGTTGAGATGAGCAAACTTTCTGTTATCTGTCTTAATAACCAGAAGAAAAGGCTTATTAAGGAACTTATGAGTTTGGGAGTTGTCGAAATAGACAAACCTGTAAGCTCATCCGAAGAGCCAATTCCCGAAGGTACGTTTTTGGCAAATAACAGCGCTGAAGTATCTCATCTTGAAGCACAGATAGCTGCCTACGGAGCTACCCTCGATACGCTTAAAAGCTACGACGAGAGCAAAAAGCCTCTTTTTTCTTCAAGGAAAGAGGTAAATGAGGAAGAGTTCTTCAAAGAAGCGGAGGAATATTCCGAGCTTGTTAAACAGGTTTCGGAAGATACAGCCAAATTGGTGAAAAAGACAGCTGAGGCTAGGTCTGAGATAAATAAGCTCACGCTTCTTATAAAAGGTCTTGAGCCGTGGAAGGACTTTGATTTGCCGCTTGAAAATACAGGTACTAAGACATCGGCTGTATTTACCGGAGTTGTGTCTGTCAAGACCGATACCGATGCTCTTCTTAATACGCTTTTGGAAGAGGTTCCGTCGGCAGTTATGCAAAAAGTCAGTTCAGATAAGTCTCAAACGTATCTATGCTTTATCTGTCTAAAGGATGAGAAATCCAAGGCTTTGGAAATTTTAAGGCAATTTAGTTTTACTACTGTTTCGCTCAGTGAAAACAAGGGAACAGCCGCAGAGGCAAGTGCGTCCTATGAAAAGAGAATTTCAGCTCTTAACGAGGATATTGCTTCAAATGAGGCTGAATTAAAAGAATTGGCGAAACAGAAAGAGAAAGTCGAATTAGTTTATGACGACCTGCTTATAAAAAGAGACAGGGCGAAGGCTATAGGCGACTTGCTCAACACCAAAAAAGTATTCTGCTTTGAAGGATGGATTCCTACGGCTTCCGCCGACAAAGTAAGGGGAATACTTGATAAAAATGAATGTTATTATGAAATAAGCGAGCCCATAAAGAATGAGGAAACACCTATAATGCTTAAAAACAATAAGTTTGCCGAGTGCTTCGAGCCGGTAACGGTTATGTACAGCATGCCCTTGGCAACGGAGGTTGACCCTACACCTATAATGGCGCCGTTCTATTTCCTGTTTTTCGGACTTATGCTTTCAGATGCGGCATACGGAATTATACTTTCGGTGGCCTGTTACATTCTTCTTAAGAAATTTAAGCTGGAAGGCACTATGCAGAAAATGGTTAAGATGTTCTTCTGGTGCGGAATATCTACATTCTTCTGGGGCGCTCTTTTGGGCGGATGGTTCGGAGACGCAGTCTCTGTATTCTCATCAACTTTCTTAGGAAAAGAATATGCTATTAATCCTATATGGATTGATCCGCTCTCAGAGCCTATGACACTGCTTATATTCTCACTCATACTCGGTGCAATACATATGTTTGTCGGTATGGGAATGCAGGCATATATGCTCATAAAAGACGGAAAGCCATGGGATGCACTTTTTGATATAGGTTTTTGGTATATGCTTCTTATAGGTCTTGTTCTTTTTGCTGTAGGCTCGATGGTTACACCGGTGCTTTCAACAATCGGAATGTGGATGGCTATAATAGGAGCAGTCGGAATTGTTCTTACGGGAGGACGAGCAAAGAAAGGCTTTGGCAAGGTAACAGGAGGATTCAGCAGTCTTTATGAAATAACGAGCTATCTTTCGGATGTGCTTTCATATTCAAGACTTCTTGCCCTCGGACTTGCAACAGGCGTTATTGCAAAGGTTGTTAATATCCTTGGAACTCTTGCAGGAAGCGGAATTGTCGGCTTGATAGTATTTATATGCATATTCCTTTTCGGAACAGTATTCAATTTAGCTATCAATGCCCTTGGCGCATATGTACATTCTTGCCGTCTTCAGTACGTTGAGTTTTTCGGAAAATTCTTTACCGGCGGAGGCAAAGCTTTTGAACCTCTGACCAAGAATACGAAATATTTTAAAATAGTAAATAAGGAGGAACAGTAATTATGACAGAGTTATTAAGCGGAGTAGTATTAGCATGTTTAGGTGCTGCTATAGCAGCCGGACTTGCAGGAATAGGCAGTGCTGTTGGTGTAGGTATCGCAGGACAGGCAGCAGCCGGAGTTGTTTCAGAGGATCCCAATCAGTTCTCTAAGGTACTTATCCTTCAGGTTCTTCCCGGTACACAGGGTATTTACGGACTTCTTATCGCTTTCATTATAATGGTTAAGATAGGCCTTCTTGGCGGAGACGGACTTGTAGACCTTACAGTTGCTCAGGGTGCTTCTATATTTGCAGCATCAATCCCTATGGGCATTGTTGGCCTTATCTCTGCTATATATCAGGGCAAAGCTGCTGCCAGCGGCATTATGCTTGTAGGTAAGAGACCTACAGAGCTTTCAAAAGGTATGCTTTTTGCAGCTATGGTTGAGACATATGCGGTTCTTGCGCTTCTTGTTTCATTCCTTATGATCAACAGCATCCAGTTATAAATATAGAAGAAAAGGAGGATACTCCTATGAATGATGGCAGAATTATTATTGACAAAATAATAGCCGATGCCGATGAGGCAGTTAATAAAATATTATCTGAAGCAAAGGATGCCGCAGATGCCATAATTGGTGCTGCGGAGGATAAGGCTGCTAAGGAGAAAACAAAAAACGATAAAATAGTTGCTGACGAAAAGGAAAAGGTTGTATCAAAACAAATTTCCGGCGCCGAAATGGATGCCAAAAAGTCAGTTCTTTCTGCAAAGCAGGAAATTTTTGAAGAGGTTATCAGTGAAGCTGAATCAAGACTTGTAAACCTTCCTGATGCCGAGTATGCCGATGTCATCGGTAAAATGCTTGACAGTATGGATAAAGGCCTTGGCACAGAGGTTGTGGTATCGGCTAAGGATAAAGGGAGACTTGCTGATGTTATTGCATCAAAGGGATTTACTCTTTCCAATGAAACGGCAGATATCAACGGCGGACTGATAATCAAAAACGGTGATATTGAATACAACTACTCATTCGGCTCAATAATTGCAATTGAAAGAGAAGATATACAGCAAATCGCAGCAAAAATTCTTTTTGAGTAAGGAGGGGTACGGATGTCAAAAAACAAAATCTACCCTTTCGCAGTTGCGGTAGTACGTACTAAGGAAAATAACCTTATATCGAAGGATCAGCTTATGCATATGGCTGAAGCGGCAACCCCCGAGGAGGCCTTGAGAGTTCTTACGGAAAACGGTTACGGTGAGCTTCCGGCAAGTGAAATCCACGATTTTGAGAAGCTTCTTTCCGCACAGCTTACGGATATGTACAGGTCGTTGGCCGGACTTACTCCGGATGAAAAGCTGGTTGATATTTTCCTTTACAAAAATGATTATCATAACATAAAAGTGCTTATTAAGCAGGAGCTTTCCGGAGTAAACGGCGAAGAATACCTTATTGACGGCGGAACAATACCGCTCGACAGGTTAAAAGAGGCCTTTGCAGAAAGAAAGTTCTCTGAAATAGCTGAGATAGACAGCAAGGCTGTAAACGATGCCATGGAGGCCTATTCCAAGACAAAGGATGGAAGATATATAGATATTATTCTTGACAAAGCTTGTTTTGAAACAATGACAAAGGCCGCCAAAAGGACTAAAAACGATTATATAATAGGATATGTTGCGCTTCTTGCTGACGTTACTAATATAAAAACATTTGTGAGGGTTAAGCGCCTCGGAAAAACCTATAAGCTCTTTGATGAAGCATACGTTTTGGGCGGAAAGCTTGGAAAAGATGTGTTTGAGAAGGCTTATGAAAGTGAAAATCCTGCGGCTGTGCTTTCCGATGTCGGATACAAACAGATTTGTGAGGACTGCATGAAAGTAAGCTTCACAGAGTTTGAAAAGAATTGTGACAACTATCTTATGTCCTATGTAAAGGATGCAAAGTATAAATCTCTTACGCCGGAGCCCATAGTCGGATATATACTCGGCAAGGAAACCGAGATAAAATGCGTAAGGATTATTATGACCTGCAAGCTTAATAACATTGATGCAGACACGATTAAAGAAAGGGTGAGAGAAGCATATGTCTAAAGTAGGAATTATCGGAGATAAGGACAGTATTATGGGCTTCCTCGCTCTTGGCATAGATACATTCCCAGCATATGAGGCTGATGAGATTAAGAAAACTATCCACAAGCTCGTAGAGGAAGATTATGCTATCATATATATAACCGAACAGGCAAGTCTTCTTGCAAAGGACTTTATAGCGAGATATAAAGACAATCCGCTACCGGCTATTATCGTTATTCCCGGTATAGGCGGCAGCATGGGACTTGGCATGAATGAAATCAGAGAATCCAGCAAACGAGCAATCGGAGTGGATATTCTGTTTAATGACTGAGAGTGAGGTTGATGACAAAAATGAAAACAGGTACAGTAGTAAAAGTATCAGGCCCCCTGGTCGTTGCCGAGGGCATGAGAGATGCTAATATGTCTGACGTTGTACGTGTTTCTTCAAAGCACCTTATTGGTGAGATAATTGAGATACACGGTGACAGAGCGTCGATTCAGGTATATGAGGAAACAAGCGGACTTGGCCCCGGCGAGCAGGTAGTATCAACCGGTATGCCTATGAGCGTTGAGCTTGGCCCCGGACTTATTTCTACTATTTATGACGGTATCCAGCGTCCTTTGGAAGCCCTCTATAATGTCAGCGGAAATAATATCCAAAGAGGTGTTGAGGTTCCTTCTCTTAACAGAGAAAAGAAGTGGGATTTCACTCCCAGCAAAGCCGTAGGCGACAAAGTAGTTTCAGGCGACATTGTCGGAGTTGTCCAGGAATCACCTGTAGTTGAATGCCGTATCATGGTTCCCGTTGGACTGAACGGTACAATAAAGGAAATAAATGCCGGCAGCTTCACAGTCGAGGAAACAGTTGCTGTTATTACCGATGAAAAGGGCAACGATGTTCCCATGACAATGATGCAGAAATGGCCGGTTCGTAAGGAAAGACCTTATAAAGAGAAGAAAACTCCCGATGCACTCCTTGTTACAGGACAGCGAGTAATCGATACATTCTTCCCCATAACAAAGGGCGGAGTTGCCGCTATTCCCGGACCTTTTGGAAGCGGAAAAACAGTTACACAGCATCAGCTGGCAAAATGGTCGGATGCTGATATAGTTGTATACATCGGCTGCGGCGAGCGTGGTAATGAGATGACGGACGTTCTTAACGAATTCCCTGAACTGAAAGACCCCAGAACAGGCGAATCCCTTATGCAGAGAACTGTTCTTATTGCAAATACATCGGATATGCCCGTTGCCGCTCGTGAAGCTTCAATATACACAGGAATTACAATTGCTGAGTATTTCAGAGACATGGGCTACAGCGTAGCACTTATGGCAGACTCCACATCACGTTGGGCCGAGGCTCTCCGTGAGATGAGCGGACGTCTTGAGGAAATGCCCGGCGAGGAAGGTTATCCTGCTTATCTTGGAAGCCGTCTTGCACAGTTCTATGAGAGAGCCGGCAGAGTATTCTGCCTTGGCAGCGATGAGAGAGAGGGGACTCTTACAGCTATCGGAGCTGTTTCACCTCCCGGCGGTGATACATCAGAGCCCGTATCCCAGGCAACACTTCGTATAGTTAAGGTTTTCTGGGGACTCGATGCTTCACTGGCATATAAACGTCACTTCCCGGCTATCAACTGGCTTACAAGCTATTCACTTTATCAGGATAAGGTTGATGCTTGGGCAGATAAACACGTAAATGAGAATTTCTCAGAACATAGAACAGAAGCTATGAAGCTGCTCCAGCTGGAAGCCGAACTTCAGGAAATTGTACAGCTTGTCGGTGTAGATTCACTTTCTGCTCCTGACAGACTTATACTTGAGGTTTCACGTTCCATCCGTGAGGACTTCCTTCATCAGAACTCGTTCCATGATGTAGATACATTTACATCTTTGCTCAAACAGTACAGAATGCTTGACCTTATACTTTATTTCTATCATAAGGCAAGAAAAGCCATTGATGAGGGAGTAAGCATACTTAAGCTTATACAGATTCCAGCACTTGAGAGAATAGGAAGAGCGAAATATGTAAGAGAAAGAAATGTAACAAAGGAATATGACGAAATCCTTGCTGATATTGATTCACAGATTGATGATCTTATAAAAGAGGGGGCTGAGGAGTTATGATAAAAGAATATAGATCTATTCAGGAAGTAGCCGGCCCTCTTATGCTTGTTACCGGAGTAGAAGGCGTAACCTATGACGAGCTTGGTGAAATTGAGCTTGCAAGCGGTGAAACAAGACGCTGTAAGGTTCTTGAGGTTAACGGGGATACAGCACTTGTACAGCTTTTCGAAAGTGCCGCAGGTATCAACCTTGCAGAAAGTAAAGTTAGATTTTTAGGGAAATCACTGGACTTTGGCGTATCTCCCGACATACTCGGACGAGTATTCAGCGGAATGGGCAAGCCCATTGACGGCGGCCCCGAAATAATTCCCGAGAAAAGAATGGATATTAACGGAGCACCTATAAACCCGGCGGCCAGAGAATATCCTGCTGAGTTTATCCAGACCGGTGTTTCCGCCATTGACGGACTTAACACACTGGTTAGAGGACAGAAGCTTCCCATTTTCTCAGGCTCAGGACTTCCTCATTCACAGCTTGCTGTACAGATAGCACGTCAGGCTAAGGTTAGAAATTCCGATTCTAAATTCGCCGTTGTATTTGCCGCTGTCGGTATTACATTCGAGGATGCGGAGTTCTTCATTGACGACTTTAGAAAAACAGGCGCCATTGACCGTTCTGTTGTATTTGTAAACCTTGCCAACGACCCTGCCGTAGAACGTATTTCTACACCTCGTATGGCTCTTACAGCCGCCGAATATCTTGCTTTCGAGCAGGATATGCACGTACTTGTAATTATCACTGATATTACAAACTACGCAGAGGCTCTTCGTGAGATTTCTGCCGCTAAGAAAGAGGTTCCCGGACGCCGAGGCTATCCCGGATATCTTTATACCGACCTTGCCACAATGTATGAAAGAGCCGGTAAAATAAAGGGCAAAGAAGGATCTATCACAATGATTCCTATTCTTACCATGCCCGAGGATGACAAGACACATCCCATTCCTGACCTTACAGGATATATCACAGAGGGACAGATAATACTTTCCCGTGACCTTTATAAAAAGGGAGTTCAGCCCCCTATAAACGTACTTCCTTCGCTTTCACGTCTGAAGGATAAAGGTATCGGTAAAGGAAGAACTAGAGAAGACCATGCTGACACATTGAATCAGCTTTTCGCCGCTTACTCTAGAGGTAAGGATGCTAAAGAACTTATGGCTATCCTTGGTGAATCCGCACTTTCGGACATTGATAAACTCTATGCTAAGTTTGCCGATGAATTCGAAAATGAATATGTTTCACAGGGCTTCACTACGGATCGTTCTATAGAGGAAACCCTTGAAATAGGCTGGAAGCTTCTCAGGATACTTCCCAGAAGTGAGCTTAAGAGAATCAGCGATGAATATCTTGACAAATATTATTCGGAAAACGAATAAGTATCGCTTTTTTGAAGGGAGTGATAAACTTTGGCAAGATTAAATGTAAATCCAACCCGAATGGAGCAGGCAAGACTTAAAAAACAGCTTGCTACGGCTACTAGGGGACATAAGCTTCTCAAAGACAAGCTTGATGAGCTTATGAAACAGTTCCTCGATATAGTAAGGGAAAACAAAAAATTACGTGAAGAGGCCGAAGCGTCTTTGAATGAGGCATACAAAAGCTTCATTATAGCCAGAGCGGTAATGAATGAGGAATATATGGGCGAGGCTCTTATGATGCCCGGAAAATTAGTAGAGGTTTCTGTTAGCGAGAAAAACATAATGAGTGTCCATGTGCCTTGCTTCCAGTTCAACACCAGTGACGAGGAAAAATCTGATGTTTGCCCTTACGGATATGCTTTCACATCCGCAGAGCTTGACAGTGCAGTAGCTGCATTTTCAGCAGCTATGGAGCCTTTGCTTAGACTGGCTGAAAGCGAAAAGAGCGCGCAGCTCCTTGCTCAGGAAATAGAAAAAACCAGAAGGCGTGTAAATGCGCTTGAAAACGTAATGATTCCAAACTATGAGGAAACAATACGATATATAAGAATTAAGCTCGAAGAAAACGACAGAGCTAGTACAACCAGAATGATGAAGGTTAAAGATATGATTGCTCAGAAGGCAATCGATGACAGGAAAAAGCAGGATGCAGTTCAGATGGCAAAGGCTGAACAGAATGCTGTTTAATATTTCAATCCATATTGAGAGGAAGCTCAGAAATGGGCTTCTTTTCTTATATTGAATAATGTGTGAATATATTTCTTACAGCTTTTATATAATAAATTTATTTGTATACAAAAAGATATAATATATAGAAAAAACGTAGTTTTTTCGAGGATGGGTTCAGGGATAATATCC
>JAJQDF010000164.1 GCA_021202325.1 Clostridiales bacterium
ATGTAATCATTATGTGATTACAATAAGGCATAAAGGAGTATATGACGCTATGGAATTTTCAAATCATACTATTAACAAAAATACGCCTATTCCCTTATATTATCAGGTTAAGCAAATTATTTTAGATGAAATAAATAATGAGGGAGTAAAGGCAGGCGACGCCATCCCAACTGAAAAGACCTTCTGCGATATTTACGGTATCAGCCGCACTACCATCAGGCAGGCCATAAGCGAGCTTGTAAACGAGGGCTATCTTTACAGAGTAAAGAGCAAGGGTACCTTTGTGTCTCAGCCCAAGGTTAAGACTGATCTTGTAAATATGTATGATGGTTATAACATTGAGCTTTTCGGAATGGCAATGACACCCTCTACACAGATGATCGAAATCACGTTGGTTAAGGCAAACTCGGAACAGGCTCGTGCCCTTGAGATAAAGGAAGGCGACACTGTCATCTATCTGCTCAGGCACAGGTATGCCGACGGAATAGCAATGGGCTATGTGGAAAGCTATTTCAAATATCCCCTCTGCGGATTTATACTTAACGAAAGCGATGAAACATTTAACACAACCTCTGTTTATAAAATATTAGCCAAAGATCCCCTTACCAAAATTAAGAGGATTTCAAAGACCATTGAGGCCGTTGGCGCAACGGAGGCTGAGGCAAAGCTTCTTAATATCAAAAAAGGCAGCCCCATCAATTCCTGTATAAACATCTGCTACTCGGAGGAAACAAATACGCCCGTTACCTATGAGATACTTAAGTACCGAGGCGATAAAAACAAATATTCAATCGAAGTAAACTTAGACTAAAGACGTAAGGGGCAATTCAAGCGATTGCCCCCTTTTCTATGCATGCACAACTATGAAGATTATTATTTCTCCCGCTAAAAAAATGAATATAGACAACGACAGCCTGGAAGTCAAAGGATTGCCTCAGTTTTTGGAAAAAACCGAGCGGATTATGGCAATGCTAAAGTCCATGTCCTATGATGAGCTTAAATCTCTCTGGAAATGCAACGATAAGATTGCCGCGCTCAACAAAGAAAGGCTCGATAATATGGAGCTTACAAAAAACATGACTCCGGCAATTCTCGCCTATGAGGGCATACAGTATCAGTATATGGCGCCCAATGTGTTCAGCTATGACGAATTTGACTATATCGAAGAGCATCTTACCATACTTTCGGGCTTCTACGGCCTTTTGCGCCCCTTTGACGGCGTTGTTCCCTACAGATTGGAAATGCAGGCCGCCCTGTCCGGCGAAGGCTTCTCATCCCTATACGATTTTTGGGGAGATGACATAGCTAAGGCTCTTTGTGACAACAACAATGTCATAATAAACCTTGCTTCTAAGGAATACAGCAAGGCCGTCAGCGCCCATCTGCCGTCCGATGTCCGTTTCATCGCCTGCCGCTTCGGTGAGCTGAATGGTAACAAGATAACCGAAAAGGGCACTCTCTGCAAAATGGCCAGGGGCGATATGGTTCGCTTCATGGCAGAAAATAATATTAAAAAGGCCGAGGAAATAAAATCCTACAGCCGTATGGGTTATAAATATTCAAATGAGCTGTCGACGGAAACCGAATATGTTTTTCTTAAAAACAGCCGCAATTCTATAGAGGAATTTTAGTCAAAAAAATATATATGCTCCCTCATAAGTTTTTTCACTTGTCCGCTTAGAAGGGAGCATTATCATATATCTTATTTTTACTTTCCGTTCAGCCAAAAGCAGTTAATTTCGATCTATATTCCCTTTGCTTCAAATATTTTGTTTATTTTCTCCGCTTCCTCGGCCGTTAATTTCCAGCCGTACTTTTCAAGGTCTACTCTCCATCCCTCATTGGTCATAAGCGGAATAATTCCTTCGTTCATGAGCATTGTCCTTTGCATATCCCATGTCAGAAAGTGGTTCGCTCCGCTCAAAAAGCCCTTGGAGTTTACCACCTTATAGGCCGGAACATCGCCGCCGAGCCCTTCCCTCAGTCCATATCCTACTTGCCTGGCATTTCTTGGTCTGCCAATGAGCTTAGCTGTCTGCCCATAGGTTATTACTTTGCCTTCCGGCACGGATAAAAGCACAACCGACATTCTCTTATAAAAATCCATATAAATCACACTTATCTCATGAACATATTTGTTATTCTTTCCCTACCGAGGGTTGTGGCAGGACCGTGTCCCGGAAGCACCTTGTAATCGCCCTCCAGGTTCTTAAGCATAGTCAGCGATTTTGTCATCTGCGCCCAATCGCCTGTGGGGAAATCCGTTCTTCCGCAGCTTCCCATGAACAGCGTGTCCCCGGCAATCATAACACTCTCGCAGAGGAAGCATACGCTTCCGCATGTATGTCCCGGTGTGAACAGTGTCTTGAATGTCATGCTTCCGACTGTGAATTCTTCGCCGTCGGCAAGGTATCTATCGGCCTCAAAGCTCATTCCCTTGCCAAGTTCATCAGTCATATTTATATGAGGATCGTTCAATGTTTTCTTTTCGTCGGCTCCGGCAAGAACATCGATATTCAGTTCCTTTCTTAAGTCCTCCATAGCACCGATGTGGTCAAAATGGGCATGGGTAAGTATTATATACGCAGGCTTAAGTCCGTTGTCGTTAATATACTTAACATACTGCTTGGCCTTTCCTTCGGGATCCACAATAACGCAGTTAAGATTCTCGTCATAGATGATATAGCTGTTGGTCTCGCACATTCCGCTTACAAAGCATTTAATATTTTTTATCATTTTATTTTTCCTCCATATATCTCATGATTATATTTTCAGCCTGTCTAACTCCATCCACTGCCGCCGACACAATTCCTCCGGCATAGCCGGCGCCCTCTCCCGCAGGATAAAGTCCGTCAAGTTTTAGGCTTACGCCCTCTTTGTCCCTGACTATTCTCACCGGGGACGAGCTTCTTGTTTCAACGCCGGTCATAAGCGCATCCGGCGAATCAAAGCCCTTGAGGCGTTTTCCCATTTCGGGAATAGCCTCCTTCAGCGATTCTGCTATAAATTTCGGCAGAACTGTATTTAAGTCGGCATATTTAACTTTCGGTTTGTAGGAATGTCTGACTTTGCCTTCGGCCTCTGTCGCCTTTCCGCTCACAAAGTCGCCGTATCTCTGCACCGGTGCCGAATAGTCTCCGCCTCCGGCTCTGAATGCCGCTTCCTCAATCCTTCTCTGCATTTCAACTCCTGCCAGCGGATCATCTGAGCCGAAATCCGAAGGGTTCACCTGAACAAGCAGTGCGCTATTGGCATTTTCTCCGTCCCTTGTGTACTCGCTCATACCGTTTACAACGAGCCTGCCCTCCTCAGATGCCGCCGCAACGACATATCCTCCGGGACACATACAGAACGAATATACTCCTCTGCCTTCCTTTGTGGTATATGTCAGCATATAGTCGGCAGGCGGAAGCTTTTCAGCAGCCTTTCCATACTGGGCAAAGCTTATGTCGCTCTGTCTATGCTCAATCCTTACACCGGCGGCAAAGGGCTTCTGCTCCAAGGCAATATTCCTATTTTTAAGCATTTCAAATGTATCTCTGGCGCTGTGGCCTACCGCAAGGACAACATTTTCGGTTTCTATGTAATCAGTCCCGTTTACGACTATTTCTTTTATTTTTCCATTTTCGCTCTTTATATCCGTCAGACGGCTCTCAAAACGCACCTCTCCGCCAAGGTCTATTATTCTGTTTCTTATGTTTTTTACAACGCCTTTCAGCTTATCCGTTCCGATATGGGGCTTGGCGTCGTAGGCTATTTCCTTCGATGCGCCGGCCTCTATGAATTTTTCCGTAACATAGGTACTTCTTTTATCCTTTGTTCTTGTCGTCAGCTTGCCGTCGGAAAATGTTCCGGCTCCGCCCTCTCCGAACTGTACGTTGCTTTCGGGATTGAATTTTCCGCCGTTCCAAAAGCTTTCCACATCCTCGGTACGTCTGTCAACATCTCTGCCCCTCTCCAATACAATGGGCCTCATTCCCTTTTCAGCCAGCACAAGTGCAGCAAACATACCCGCCGGCCCGAAACCCACAACAACCGGCCTATTCTTGAGGCAGAGCGTACCCTCTGGCAATTCGTATTTTTTCCAGTCCGAACGGCTTATGTTTCTGTCACGGCAGTTTTTAAGCACTCTATCCTCGTTTTTGACAACCGCATCTACAGTATACAAATAGTGAATATCCTCTTTTTTTCTTGCATCCAGCGACCTGCGGCGGATTTCTATTGACTTTAGGTCTTCTTTCTTTATGCCCAGCTTGGAGCAAACTGTCCTTTCAATATTGTCATCGTCTACATTCATTTTTATATTGCTGACTCGTATCATTTTGCTTCACCCAATTTTCCGACTTAATAACAGATGTATTTTCTCATATATCTTGAAAAATATCAAGCTTTGAGCAGAATAAAAGCGGAAACCAAGACAGTAAAATCAGCTTGGCTCCCGCTTAACGCAATAACTATTAATAATTTGTTCCTATATTGGTTGTATCGGCCATGCCGTAGTTTCCGGCAACATTGCTGTCTGTGGCCATACCGTTTGTCCCGTAGCTGTCTCCGTATATGCCGTCCATATCGCTGTCATAATATCCGTCTGTGCCATAGCTCATAAAGTTATCATTGCTGCCGTAGCCTGTCCTATAGTCCGAGCTGTACATTTCTCCATCCCTGTCGGTTGTGCCGTTGCCAAGAATATCATTTCCTTCGGTCATGTCCATGCCGTCAGCGCTGTCCATATTGTCGGCACTGGATGAACAACCGGTCATGAAGAATGTGGCCATGAGAAATACAGCAAAAATATATTTAATACTCATTTCAAATACCTCCCATAATAATACTTTACTGCTCTATTATTTTTAGCCGGCCGCATTAAAAAATACTGTGCCTTAATTGGTACATCAGGTAAAAACAACAAAAAAGTCCATAAAATCGAAAATTGTCTTCGAAATTACAGACTTTTAAATATCGCTTTTGTATTAAATTATTTTTTATTCCTCGCTGAGCTCTTCTGTTGTCACTCTGCCCTTGGCCGCAAAATATTTTTTGACCATATAATCCGGGTAGTAGCTGCGTTTTGCCTTCCTCATTCCCTCAACGCCCATGTCTTCCTCACGGTTGATGTATTCCACATCCTGACATTCATGGAGAACATACTGCTGGTTTATCATAGGGAAAAGTCCGTTTATTTCGGCATCGGCCTTCTCTATATGGATAAGCTGTACATTTTCTGTCAGTCTCTCGCCTATTGTAAATGCCTTTATTACACCGTCAAGAAGTATGGCTCCGCCGGTAAGTCCCAGTGCTTCCATATTGCTTAGGGCCAGCACAACGGAACGTCTCTCATTGGCAAACTCCGTTTCAGAAAGTCCCTTGCCTTCCTTCCATTCGTCATAGACCTCTATGCAGTCGTCATACATGGAGGGCTCCAGCTTCCTGTACTCATAGTCAGGGTGCTCCTGTATGAATTTATTTATGTGGTTCCTCTTTCCATGGAGCTTTTTGCCCTTGAGGGTAGCCAGCTTTTCTCTGGAATATACATAGTCCCATGTTATGTCGGCCGGCTCAATATCGAGGAATGGGCATTCCTTCTCGAATATCTCTTTAAACGGCTCCCAGATGTTTCTTATAACCGGTACAATGCCTTTACTTTCCAAGTAATCGAGCTCTTTGCATACCAACTCTTTATAGTTGTATTCTGTACCCACCTTCGGTATCGGCGGCCAGAAAAATTCCGGAAAGCTCTTGAAATTCAACTTGATATACAATACATCATCCTCAATTGTATACTGCATCTTGCCGTCCGCTCCCCAAATAAACAGGTTCGCAAAGGACAAATCCGAACAGTCCAGCTTCCATGGCTTAGTATAGCTTTCTATAAGCTTCTTATCCTTCAATTCAAAATTTTTAAAATCCTTAAGCAATGCCTTTCTGTCCATCACAGAACATCCGCATTCTGTTGTCATAAATAACCTCCGTTTATGATTGGATTATTTTTTTCGCCAAATGACCGACAGCTTGCAGTGTGTGTTATCCTCATTGTCTGTCATTACCGTAATAATCCTCTTAGTTCCATTTTCAATGTCTTCCATATATGTCTTTACTTTTACTTCGTCGCCCGCTCTGCATTCCTTGCGGTAGAGCACACTTATTTCCTCGGCCTTATAGTTCACATATATGTCCTCGGGAACATCATCGACAGCCCATTCCACATATCTTATGTTATTAGTATGTCCGTTTGTGTCGGTTTCGCTACGTCTGACTATAAGGCTTTTTTCGGAAATCAGGTTTTCCTCTTTTTCATCCGGCAGTTTAAATCTTCCCGGATCAAAGGGCGCCTGTTTATCATAACAGTATAAGTCCATCATTTCAAGAGAAAATCTTACGGGATGTCTGTTTTCCAAATCCAAAAATGCCCATTTCGATGCAGCCTCAGCAGCAACAGTGCCGTCCTCGTATTCCATCGTGAAATATCTTGTGGCCTGAAGTGAGCCGCTTTTTACGGCCCATGTGTATATTTTCAGGCTGTCGCCGTATTTCGGGTATTTATACATTTTTATTACCCAATTCAGTACTACCCAGCCTCTGTTCATTCCCATAAGCTTCTCAACCGTATAACCAACATAGTCAGAATGCTCTATGGCTGTCTCCATGAAATATTTTATCACATTGGGAAGGCTTATCTGTGCATTCATGTCTGTATCATATGAATATATTTTTATCTGCTGTTCAAAGGGTTTATCCATTTTTGTTCCTCCTGTTGTCTTAAAGCATAGGCGATATGAGCCTCGCCACTGCTTCTCTTATCTTAAATACAGCCGACCGTTTGCTGTACCATTCCAATGTTATTTCAGTACAGCTTTCAATGTCTTTCAAAAACTGCTTTTCATGCTCCTCGGTCACTTTTTTGTCATATATAAATGCGTTAGTTTCGAAATTCAGGTCAAAGCTTCTTATATCCATGTTGGCAGTTCCGACCGATGTAACATATCCGTCTACATACACGGTCTTGCTGTGGACAAAACCGTCGTTATACTGATAGCATTTAACTCCCGACTCCAAAAGCTCTCCAAGGTACGACATGCTCGACCAGTAAACAAAGGGATGGTCAGGGTTGGCCGGAATAATTATCCTTACATCTATGCCGGAAAGCGCCGCCACCTTAAGCGCCGCAAATATGCCGTCATCAGGCACAAAATAAGGCGTAGTAACATAAACATGATGTTCAGCCTCATTTATCATCTTGAAATAGCCGTTTCTTATATTCTGCTGTCTTGTGTCGGGGCCGCTTGAAACAATCTGCATTTTAACATTTCCGCTGTTATTTTTGTCTGCCGGAAAATATTTGTCCGACAGCACGATTTCATTATTGCATACGAAGTTCCAGTCCATTATAAATCTCAGCTGGAGCTGGTCAACGGCATCGCCCTCTATCCTGATATGGGTGTCTCTCCACTTACCGTAGCGCTTAACCTTTCCCAAATATTCATCGCCTATATTTAGTCCGCCGACATAGCCTATTTTACCGTCTATTACCGCTATCTTTCTATGGTCACGGTAATTGAGCCTTATTACAAGCGGCGGAAGGAATTTTCCGACCTTTCCGCCGGCGGCCTTAAGCTCATCAAAGAAATGCTTCGGCAAAAACTGATTTCCTTGGGCATCAATCAAAAGCCTGACCTCAACGCCTTCGGCGGCCTTTTTTGTAAGCTCGGCGACTATTCTCTTTCCCAAGTCGTCGCCCCTAAGTATATAGTATTCCATGTGGATAAACTTATTTGCGCCTCTTATGTCGTTTATGAGCTCTTCAAATTTAGAATTGCCCTCAAAATACGACTTAACCGTATTGTCATAGGTTATCCAGTTGCCGGAGCTTATATGGAGATAGGCCAGGTCATTCAGGTGTTTATGGTCTATAATATCAATACGTTCTTCTATGGCCGTCTTCTGCGCTTGTATCATAACGCTGTATTTATCCATAGTATTGAGGTAGCCGAAGTATGTATCAATATCATTTTCGGCCTTTTTCTTGAATGTCTTCTCTTTTTTACCCTCTCGTCCGAAAATGAGATAGCAAAGGAAACCGAATATCGGCACAAATGTTATGACCATAAGCCACGCCCATGTACTGGCAGGATTTCTATGTTCAAAGAAAATAGTAAGAGCAGCCAGGGCGACATTAGCCACAAATATAATTAAGAATATAGAAAGTACAATTTCTGAAACCGACATTTGGTGCCTCCTTTACTGCTTGCAAATCTGCTAAAAATATATTATACTATAATTCCATTGTGTTTGGCAAAAATATTCATTAAATTTTTTTAATTTTAGTTTGAAAATAACTCTTTCATAAAAGCCGAATAAATGGTAAAATAGAGCTTAGACAAAATTATCACTTATTTTGCCGAAACAAAAAGAGGAGTGGATTTATAGTGAGCGCAACAGATATACTTATTATTGTAATGGTAGTATTGGTAGTAGCATTCTACTTTATTTACCGTACAAGTTCAAAGAGAATGAAGCAGTCAATGGAAGCAGAAGAGTTCGTTAATGCCAACAAGCAGGTAACGTCTATATATGTAATTGACAAAAAGTGCGAAAAGCCTACGGAACAGAACTTAAACAAGCAGATTTACGAACAGCTTAACTCTCAGGCAAAAAGACATAAGCTCTGCATGGTTAAGGCTAAGGTAGGCCCCCAGATATATACTCTTATCACAGATAAGAGCGTATACGACGTGCTTACACCGAAGAAAACCGTTAAGGTAGAACTCAGCGGACTTTATATTGTAAGCGTTGTCGGAGTAAATCTCCAGGACAAGAAAAAGAAAACATGGAGAGAGAAAGCCTCTCTTTTCCTGAAATCCGATGCTAAAGAGGATGCAGAAAAGATTGTAAAGAAATAAGTAAATAAAAAATATGTTCATAAAGGCGGTAAACTTAAGACTTATTTAAGCTTACCGCCTTATTATTATAGTAAATATACATGCC
>JAJQDF010000090.1 GCA_021202325.1 Clostridiales bacterium
GCCTATAGAATTATTGCCGAAAAGATTTTTGATTCAGAAGAATATAAAAGATCAGATAAAATATTTATATATGTAAGCATGAAATATGAGGTTTCTACTACCGATATAATAAATAAAGCCCTTTCCGACGGAAAAACTGTGGCTATTCCGATATCCCTTCCGAACAGGGAGATGTTTTTTGTACAGATTAACGGGCTTGAAAACTTGGTTAAATCCCATTTCGGAGTATATGAGCCGGTATGCGTTAGGTCGGACGAAATTAAGCCCGATGAAAATACACTGCTTGTTGTTCCGGGGGTTGCCTTTGACAAAGAGGGCAGGCGTATGGGATATGGCGGAGGCTATTATGATACATATATAGAAAAATATAACATAGAAAATACCGTTGCCCTCGCCTTTGACATTCAGGTGAAGGACAGCATACCATATGAAAAGCATGACAAGAAAATGAAGATTATAATTACTGAAAAAACAGATAGGAGGAACAGCGGATGAGCAGACTTATTGAAATGGGACAGGCGGCCAAGGATGCTTCGGTTGTGCTGGCAAAGCTTAAGACAACTGAGAAAAACAAGGCGCTCATTGCCTCGGCTGAGGCTCTTGAGAAAAATATGGATAAAATACTCGAGGCCAACAAAAGTGATGTTGAGTCGGCCATTGAAAACGGCGTTAAGGGCGCATTTATAGATAGGCTGACACTCAATGAAGACAGAATAAAGGGAATGGCCGACGGCTTAAGAGATGTTGCAAAGCTGGATGATCCCATAGGAGAGGTTCTCTGGATGAAAACCCTTGCCAACGGTCTCAAAATAGGACAGAAGCGGGTTCCCATGGGTGTTATAGGCATTATTTTTGAAGCCAGACCGAACGTAACAGCCGATGCCTTCGGACTTTGCCTTAAGGCCGGCAGTGCAACTATTTTAAGAGGCGGCAAAGAAGCATTTAAATCCAATACAACCATTGTTAATATTTTCAGAGATACCCTTGAAGGAATAGGCCTTCCAAAGGACTGCGTACAGATGGTAGAGGACACAAGCAGAGAAACGGCCAACGAAATGATGAGATTAAACGGCCTCATTGATGTGCTTATCCCAAGAGGCGGAGCCGGCCTCATACAGTCGGTTGTACAAAACAGCACTGTTCCGGTAATTGAGACGGGAACCGGCAACTGCCATACATATGTGGATGAAAGCGCTGATCTTGATATGGCTGTAAAGATTGTTATAAACGCAAAAACCCAGCGCCCCGGCGTATGCAATGCCTGCGAGAGCCTGCTGGTGCATGAAAATATAGCAGATAAGTTTATCCCTATGGTAACCAAGGCTTTGAGAGAAAAGCAGGTTGAAATAAGGGGAGACAAAGCCTTTGTGGAAAGCGTTGGAGCTGTCCCTGCCACAGAAGAGGACTGGGGAAAGGAATACAGCGACCTTATAATATCCGCCAAGGTTGTAAAAGATGTGGATGAGGCCATAGAGCATATAAGAAAATACGGAACAAAGCATTCGGAGTGCATTGTAACCGAAAGCTATTCCAATGCACAGAAATTCCTTGATGAGGTGGATGCCGCCGCTGTATATGTAAATGCTTCGACACGATTTACCGACGGAGGCGAGTTCGGCTTCGGTGCTGAAATAGGAATAAGCACTCAGAAGCTTCATGCAAGGGGACCTATGGGACTTAAGGAAATCGCCACGACAAAGTATATTATTTACGGAAATGGACAGACCAGATAATGAACAAAGTCAATTATCAAAAAGAGTTGGATAAAATAATAGAGGAAAATAAAGATAAAAAGCCGAAGCTTTTGCTCCATAGCTGCTGCGCTCCTTGCAGCAGCTATGTTCTTGAATATCTGAGCCGATATTTCGATATAACCGTATTTTATTTTAATCCCAACATATCGCCCAAAGAGGAATACGAAAAGCGTGTAAATGAGGTCAAGAGACTGATTAAGGAAATGCCTGCCTGCGCCGATGTTAAGTTTATTGAGGGCAGATATGAGCCTAGCGAATTTTTCGAATGTGCCAAGGGGCTGGAAGCGGATAAAGAGGGCGGAAAGAGATGCCTGAAATGCTTTGAGCTTCGTTTGGGAGAGGCGGCTGAAATAGCTAAGAGCATTGGTGCCGACTATGTTTGTACAACCCTTACCATAAGTCCTCTTAAAAATGCCGAAAACCTTAACCGCATAGGAGCGGAGCAGGCCGAAAAAATGGGAATAAAGTGGCTGCCGTCGGATTTCAAAAAAAGAAACGGCTATAAGCGTTCCATAGAGCTTTCGAGGGAATATAACCTGTTCAGGCAGAACTACTGCGGATGCGTTTTTTCAAAGCATGAGGCGGCGGAAAGAATAAAAGGAAGAGAAGATAATATATAAAAATTGAAAGTCTGTTTGGGCTTTCTTTTTTTGTGCCGAAAATTATGCTTTGAAAATGAATATTGTTCGTACAGATAGTATAATGCTCTGATTATTGTCTTGATTGAAGAGCGGATTTGGAGTATTATATATATTGATACACTATACAAATATAAGCTGGTTTGGCTTAACGCACAGGAGGAATTTATGAGCAGAATTAATGTTCCCGATGAAATACTTATACAGGTGGAAAAGCCTGCGAGATATATAGGAAATGAGCTGAATATGGTAAAGAAGGATCCGGACAGTGTTGATATACGCTTTGCATTTTGCTTTCCGGATGTCTACGAGGTGGGTATGTCCTGTCTTGGACTGCAGATACTTTACTTCTTTTTGAACAGGCGTGAGGATACTTACTGCGAAAGAGCCTTTGCTCCGTGGCCGGACATGGAAGAAGCCATGAGAAAGAACAACATTCCTATTTATTCTCTGGAGACTTTTACGCCCCTTAAGGAATTTGATTTTGTTGCGTTCACTCTCCAGTATGAGATGTGCTATACAAATCTGCTTAATATGCTGGATATGGCCGGCATTCCTATATACTCCAAGGAAAGAAGCGAGGAAGATCCCATAATTCTTTGCGGAGGCTCTTGCGCTTATAATCCTGAGCCGCTGGCCGATTTTGTGGATTTCTTTTATCTTGGCGAGGGCGAGGTCGAATATGACAATATAATGGAGCTCTACAAGGAGCATAAGAAAAGCGGCGGTACAAGGGACGAATTTTTGTATAAGCTTTTGAAAGTGCCGGGAATGTATGTGCCGAAATATTATGATGTGGAATATAAGGATAACGGGGAAATAGCTTCATTTAAACCCAACAATCCCAAGGCACCTGCAGCAATAAAAAAAGTTATTGTGACGGATATGGATAACGTATACTATCCGCCGAAAATGCTTGTGCCGCTTATAGAGACGGTGCATGACAGAGTGACATTGGAGCTTTTCAGGGGCTGTATAAGGGGCTGCAGGTTCTGCCAGGCCGGATTTATATACAGACCTGTCAGGGAAAAGGGCTACAAAACCCTTATAGACCAGGCACATTCGCTCATAGATGCTTCGGGAGACGATGAAATTTCTCTTGTTTCGCTCAGTACAAGCGATTATACATGCTTCCATGATCTTGCGATAGGACTTTTGGACGACTTTGCCAAGGATAAGGTCAATCTTTCTCTGCCGTCGCTGAGAATAGACTCATTTTCACTGGATTTGATGGAAAAAATTCAGGAGGTAAGAAAGAGCAGTCTTACATTTGCCGCCGAGGCTGGCACGCAAAGACTGAGAAACGTAATTAATAAAAACCTGACCGAGGAGGATATTCTCAAGGGCTGTGCATTGGCTTTTTCGGGAGCATGGGAGAGGGTAAAGCTTTATTTTATGATAGGTCTGCCGACGGAAACCGAGGAAGACCTGAAGGGTATTGCCGACCTGAGCGCCAAGGTTGTGGACAAGTATTATGAAATACCGAGGGAGAAAAAGCCGAGACCGGTAACCGTTGTTGCCAGCAGCTCATGCTTTGTGCCGAAGCCCTTTACACCGTTCCAATGGGATGCCCAGGACACATATCAGCAGTTTGCCGAAAAAGCAAAATATGTAAAGAGCCACATAGCGAGAAAACAGATAAAATACAACTACCACGATGCCAAGCTTTCATCCCTTGAGGGAGTTATGGCAAGGGGAGACAGGCGTGTAGGCACTGTTATCTACAAGGCATGGGAAAAGGGCTGCCGATTCGATTCATGGACTGAAATATTTGAGTTCGGAAAGTGGATGGAGGCCTTTGAGGAAAGCGGAGTAGATCCGGCATTCTATGCCAACAGGAAGAGAGATTTTTCCGAGATACTTCCCTGGGATCATATTTCAATAGGGGTATCGAAGCAATTCTTAGTAAACGAAAGATTAAAGGCCGAACAGGCCATAACTACGCCCAACTGCCGTGAAGAATGTTCACACTGCGGAGCGGCAGCCTTTGGGGGAGGTGTATGCTTTGAATCAAGAGAAAAAGATAAGATTTAAATATAGAGTAAAATATACTAAAGGTCCGGAGGTCAAATTTGTAAGCCATTTGGATCTTATGAGGCTTTTCCAAAGAGCGGTGAGAAGGGCAGGCCTGCCAATTGGCTATTCCCATGGATTCAATCCCCATCAGCTCATGTCATTCGGAAATCCCCTGTCTCTTGGAATGACCAGTTGTGCAGAATACTGCGATATGGAGTTTGTCAGGGAAGAGGATACCGATGTTATAGTCAGAAAGCTGAGAAATGTCATGAATGATGGCATAGAGATAATAAGCGCAGCAAGGCTTTCCCAGACGGCGCTTACCGCAATGGCGGATTTGTGCGCCTGCGAATATGAGGCATATTTGGACAGCAATGTTACAGGTGATATGATTGAAAAGAACCTAAAAGATTTTTTGAATCAAAAGGAAATTTTGGCAATGAAAAAGACAAAAAGCTTTTTCAAGGAAACCGATATCCGCCCGGATATTTTTAATATCGAGAATATTTCTGATGAGGACGGCGCAAAGCTTAGGCTCACTCTTGCCGCAGGAAGCACAAGAAGCCTGAGGGCGGATTTGACCGTACAGACGTTTTTAGAATATATCGGAGCAGAATATGATAAATACAAAATAACTTACAAAAGAACGGAAATGTACCGCATTGCGGACGGGAAGTTTGTACCGTTGGACAAGGAAGTGGCGATGAAGTGAAAAGAATTCTTGTAGATTCACAGGACTTTAGTACAAGAATAGGTATTGTAGATGACGGACTTCTTGTGGAGCTTGTGTATGAAAGAAAAAATTCAATGCCGATAGTCGGCAATGTTTATATAGGAAAGGTCGTAAACGTACTGCCGGGAATGCAGGCCGCCTTTGTTGACATAGGCAGGGATAAAAACGCCTTTTGGTACTACGGCGGCGAGAGGGACGAAAACGGAAATGTGGTTAAGCCCAAGGCCGGAAACGATGTGCTGGTGCAGGTGGAGAAGGCCGAGGTAGGCAAAAAAGGCTCGGTACTCACAAAGAAAATTTCGTTTCCGGGAAAATTTCTCGTTATAATACCCAACGACAATAAAATAGGAATATCAAAAAAGATTACCGATTCGGAGGAAAGACAGCGAATCAAGGACATAGTCAGAAAGCTTTTGCCGGAAAACTACGGCGCAATAGTCAGAACAGACGGCGAGGGCAAAAGCTATGATGTCTACGAGAAGGAAATAAAAAGACTTGTGGACATTAGCGAAGGAATAGTAAAGCGGGCCGCATTTGTAAAGTCTCCGGCGCTTCTTTACACTGATGTAAACGGTGTGGAGAAGGCTGTAAGGGATTTCTTCCATGACGATATAGACGAAATTGTGGCAAATACCCAGGAGGACTATGGTACACTGCTTAAGCTGTGTTCTGAGCTGAATATTGATATAGGCAGAGTAAAATACCATTCCGACGGCACACCGCTTTTCTCAAGCTACTATGTGGAGGCGCAGGCGAGGGCAGCATTCAACCGCCAGGTATGGCTTAAAAGCGGCGGATTTATAATAATAGAACAGACGGAAGCCTGTGTAGTCATTGATGTAAACACCGGAAAATATACCGGAAAGGTTGATCTGCAGAAAACCATACTCAAAACAAACCTTGAGGCGGCTGTGGAGATAGCCCATCAGCTGAGGCTAAGAAACCTGAACGGCATGATTATAGTTGACTTCATAGATATGAAAAGCGAGGACGACAGACAGCTTTTGATAAAAACTCTGGAGGATGCCGTGGCTACAGACAGACTGCAGACCATAGTTGTTGGCATGACGGAGCTTGGCCTTATGCAGCTGACAAGAAAGAAGAAAAGACAGTCAATAATGCAGCTCATGACAAAGACTTGCCCCACCTGCGGAGGTGTGGGCAGAGTGTTCAGTCCTGGGGTTGACGAAAACAGCCTGTGAAAATACCAAAATTTTTGACTGACCGTTAGACAATTAGAACAATTCGTCTTGACATATTTTGATGTTGGTTATAAAATTATATAGATGTGGTTTTACATCAATTATATGATTAAGCGACATATGGACGTGATTTATACACGGATTTTCAATGCGGTTTATGGAGTTCTCCATAATACACGGATTTTTCCATGCTATGCATTCTCAAAATCCGCTAAACATTCGAATCCGCTCATTTTATGCGGAAAATGGCTATATCTTCACGTTTTCCTGTCCATTATATCATTATATAAGTTTTTATACAATCATTTAAGCAATTTTAATTTAACCTAATTAACAAAAAATATGAACTTTGAAAACTAAACAGGGGGTGGTTACAATAGAACCAATAACCGTTATTGCTGCTGTGATAGCTTTAATTATTGGTGCTGTTATTGGTTTCTGCTATAGAAAACACATTGCTGAGGCAAAAATAGGTGTCGCCGAAAAGAGGGCGAATGATATAGTTGAAGATGCAAAAAAGGAAGCAGAAGCAAAGAAGAAAGAAATTCTCCTTGAGGCTAAGGAGGATAGCATCAGAACGAAAAATGAGCTTGAGAAAGAAGCAAGAGACAGAAGAAATGAGCTTTCAAGAACCGAAAGGCGTCTTGTTCAGAAAGAGGAAGCCCTTGATAGGAAGGCTGACTCATATGAAAAACGTGAGGAACAGATGACCAAAAAGATGGAATCTCTTGATAAGCAGAAGGCAGAGCTTGAAGAAGTGCGCACTAAGCAGCTTCAGGAGCTGGAAAGAATATCAGGATTTACGCCTGAGGAAGCAAAAAACTATCTGCTCGCAATGGTGGAAAACGACGTTAAACATGATACCATCGTTATGATAAAAGAGGCTGAGGCCAAGGCTAAACAAGAGGCGGACAAAAAGAGCCGTGATATTATAGCCAATGCCATTCAGTGCTGTGCCGTGGATCACGTGGCGGAAACAACGGTTTCTGTTGTTCAGCTTCCCAATGATGAGATGAAAGGCCGTATTATCGGCCGTGAAGGAAGAAATATCCGTGCACTTGAAACACTTACCGGAGTTGATCTTATTATCGATGATACTCCGGAGGCGGTTATTCTTTCCGGATTTGATCCAATAAGAAGGGAGATCGCAAGAATCGCCCTTGAAAAACTCATTGTTGACGGACGTGTTCATCCGTCAAGAATCGAGGAAATGGTAGAAAAAGCAAAGAAAGAAGTAGAAGCAAAAATAAGAGACGAAGGCGAGGCCGCTACTCTTGAAACAGGTGTAAACGGTCTTCATCCTGAGCTTGTACGGCTTTTAGGAAAACTTAAATACAGAACAAGTTATGGTCAGAATGTGCTTAAACATTCCATCGAGGTTGCCCAGCTTACCGGACTTATGGCAGCAGAGCTCGGAGTCGATGTAACAATTGCCAAGAGAGCAGGTCTGCTCCACGATATAGGCAAGAGTGTAGACCATGAAATGGAAGGCTCCCATGTTAGCATAGGTGTCGGGCTTTGCAGAAAATATAAGGAATCTTCCATAGTTATAAATGCTGTTGAGGCGCATCACGGCGATGTTGAGCCCCAGAGCGTAATAGCAGTGCTTGTACAGGCCGCCGATGCTATTTCGGCCGCAAGACCTGGCGCAAGAAGAGAAACATTGGAGTCATATGTAAAGAGACTTCAGAAGCTTGAGGAAATTGCGGACAGCTTCAAGGGTGTTGAAAAATCATTCGCCATACAGGCCGGCCGTGAACTTAGAATAATGGTTATACCTGAGGATATAAATGATGAGGGACTTACACTTTTGGCGAGAGAAATTGCCAAGAAGATAGAAGACGAGTTAGAATATCCCGGACAGATAAAGGTTAATCTTATCAGGGAAACTAGAGCGATAGAATATGCTAAATGATTGAAAGTTAAGCGGAAATTCTTTGAAATGGAATTTCCGCTTTTTTAAGTTTGATGGACAAAATATTAAATTTTGCTGCAGCTGAAAGCTGATTTCAGCCAAGGCCCGCCTTTAGAGCACTTCAAAGCTCATGCAGTCTGTTTCGCATTTTTCGGTGGCATTGGCAACATTTTCACCCACAATGATGTCGGGCAGCATGCAGTGGCCATCTCTGTCATGGTGACGGCAGCTCTTTACTGTACATTTAATTTCCTGTGATTTTGTATGCATTATTAACATCTCCCGATATTTGTTGTATAATATACATATGGTCAGTGACCTTATGCACGTATTTAGTATGTGCTGCTTAGAAAATAATATACTTAAAATATAAATGGTTTTTATGAGGTGATTTCTATGAGAACATATGCCGACTGGCACTGCGACACAGCTTCGCTCATTTGCGGATATGGCAGACATATTGCGGATAACGAGGGACATATAAATCTCAAATATTTGGAAATCTTTGATTCTCCCATACAGACATTTGCGGTCTGGCTCCCCAAGGAATACTATCCCACAGCCTTTGAAGCAACCAAAAAAGTAATTTG
>JAJQDF010000117.1:0-6740 GCA_021202325.1 Clostridiales bacterium
CTCTATAATAGCAATTAGTCAGTATAAAGATGAAGCGGGCGGAAATTAATCTGCCCGCTTCTATTTATATAATTAGGAGTGGGTGTTGGGCTATTTAATATATTTTTTCTCTATAAAAGCTATGGCCTTATACATTAGAGCCGCCATTATAAGCAGAATTATGACACTCATCATTACATTGTCCAGCTTGAATATCTGCGACGAATACACTATAAGATAGCCAAGCCCGGCCTTTCCTACAAGGAATTCTCCGACAATTACGCCGACAAAGGAAAGGCCGACATTTATTTTTAGGGCATTGAATATAACAGGTATGTTGGAAGGAATGACGACCTTTGTAAGTATTTGCCGCTTTGTTCCGCCGAATATTGTTATAAGCTTTATTTTGTCCCGGTCTGTTTCAAGGAAGCCGCCGAGAACTGTCATTATTGTAATAATGACCGATGTCAGCAGGGCGATAAGTATTATTGACTTGGTGTTGTTGCCGAGCCAGACAATTATTATAGGCGCCAGGGCGGTTTTAGGAAGGCTGTTAAGTACGACAAGATAGGGTTGGGAAATATCCGAAATCATATTGTTCCACCAGAGTATAATCGCTGCGGCAGTTCCTATTATTGTTCCAAGTACAAAGCCGACTATGGTTTCCGAGGCTGTTATGCCTATGTGGTACCACAGCGAGCCTTCCCTGAACATATATACGGCAGCCTTAACCATGGAGGACGGACTGCTGAATATGAACTCATCAACGATGCCGGTTTTGGCCGAAATTTCCCATACACCCCAAAATACAGCCAAAATAAAAAAGCGAAAGAAAACCACCTTCTGTTTTCTTTTCTTCCGCTCGGCCATATATTCCTGCTGTTCTAAAGAAACCTCATGCATGGACGTCCAGCTCCTTCCATATTGTGTTGAAATAATCTCTGAACTCAGACACGCTCCTCCGCTCCATAGGAGTGTTATGCTCGCAGGGCAGGTCTATTGTATGGACTGATTTCAGCCTTGCCGGGCGGGAGGACATCACAAGTACTCTGTCACTCATGGATACGGCTTCGGATATGTCATGGGTGACAAGTATGGCTGTTATACCTTCATTTTTTATGATAGAGCCTATTTCATCGGACATAAACAGGCGGGTTTGATAATCCAATGCCGAAAACGGTTCGTCAAGAAGAAGCAGCTCCGGCCGTATGGCAAGTGTGCGTATAAGAGCGGCTCTCTGCCTCATGCCGCCGGACAGCTCAAAGGGACAGCGGTTTTCAAATCCCGATAGGCCATATTTTTGAAATAGGCTTTGCACATACTCTTTAGCTTCATCGGTCAGCTGGTGCTGAATTGTAAGCCCAAGACAGGCATTTTCAAAAATGGTAAGCCAGTCAAATAAATGGTCTTTTTGGAGCATATATCCGGCCTTTCTGTCAGTATCTATATTAATCTCGCCGCTTTCGGGAGATAACAGACCGCATATGATAGACAAGAGGGTTGATTTGCCGCACATTCAAGAAATACAAAAATTTTGTCACACTAATTGTGTATTTTTAAATTTATGATATACTATACATTAGTGCTAAAACAGCAGATTAATTTGTTAGGAGATGTTTTAAATGGGTTGTTCACATGATTGTTCATCATGCGGTTCAGACTGTTCAACTAAGAATGCTGAAAGTATGATAAAACCGTTGAACGATAAAAGCAGTGTTAAAAAGGTAATAGGTGTAGTCAGCGGAAAGGGCGGAGTAGGAAAGTCCCTTGTTACGGCTATGCTTGCGGTAAATATGGCCAACAGAGGCTACTATGCGGCTGTGCTCGATGCAGATATTACAGGCCCTTCTATTCCCAAGGCCTTTGGAGTATACGAAAGGGTTGAGGCCGATGATGATATTATTATTCCGGCAAGAACAGTTAAGGGAATTGATATTATGTCAACAAATCTCATACTTGAGAATGACTCCGATCCTGTAGTATGGAGAGGCCCCATT
The DNA here is from genome assembly GCA_021202325.1 of Clostridiales bacterium. Classification (GTDB taxonomy): domain Bacteria; phylum Bacillota; class Clostridia; order Lachnospirales; family Anaerotignaceae; genus Metalachnospira. The sequence goes on from JAJQDF010000117.1 coordinate 1,977, forward strand.
ATTGCCGGAGCTGTGGAGCAGTTTTGGACAGAGTGCCTGTGGGATAATGTGGATTATATGTTTGTGGATATGCCTCCGGGAACAGGCGATGCTCCGCTTACAGTTTTCCAGTCCCTTCCCGTTGACGGAATAATCATAGTTACTTCACCCCAGGATCTTGTTACTATGATTGTGGGCAAAGCTGTAAAAATGGCTCAGATGATGGATGTTCCTATTTTGGCCATTGTTGAGAATATGTCCTACTTCAAGTGTCCTGACTGCGGCAAGGAATATGAGATTTTCGGCGCAAGCCATGTTGCTTCTGCCGCTAAAGAATTCCAGATTCCATATTACGCTAAGCTTCCGATTGATCCTAATTTTGCTGCCTGCGTAGATAAGGGCGAAATTGAGTTTTTGGATGTAAGTCCTCTGGACAAAATAGCCGATGTAATTGAAAAGATATAAAAATTTTCCGTCCTGACATAACACAGGACGGATTTTTTAATGCTTAGGATTTTCAGTCTTTGTTTTGTCTGTAAAACTCAACTTTCTTTCGCCAATACTCATAATCAGATTCATTTATCTCTCTTATAATCCGGCAGGGATTTCCGGCGGCAATGACATTCGGCGGAATATCCTTTGTGACAACCGAGCCGGAGCCTATGACGGCGTTGTCGCCTATGGTGACATTGGGATTAATGACAGTGTTTCCGCCAATCCATACGTTATTGCCTATTGTTACCGGCCCTCCGCATTCCAGCTCCATATTTCTTATTTCTGCTACAGTGGGGTGGGCTGCGGCATAGATAGAAACTCCGGGCGCAAAAAGTACGTTGTTTCCAATTGTGACTTCGCAGACGTCAAGTATGATACAGCCGAAATTGGCGAAAAAATTGTCTCCGACATGGATGTTGTAACCGTAGTCACAGTGGAAATCGGGCTCTATCAAAATGTTCTTTCCGTGGCTCCCCAACAGCTTGTCAAGAATCTCATTTCTGTATTCGGCTTCATCCACGGAAGTGTTGTTGTATAGATGAGTAAGCCTTCTGGCTCTAGCTCTCTCCTCGGCCAGCGTTTTGTCAGAGGCTATGTAGAGATGGCCTGAAAGCATGAGTTCTTTTTCGTTCATGTTATAAATCCTCCGAAATTTATATGGCTATCCTGTATAATTTTGCTTATTTGTTGTATTTCTCGTTGGTGCGGCTTTCCGCACCCAGAAGGGCCGACAATGCTTACGAATTCTCCCTTTTCGACCGTGAAGGACAGGTTCTTTATAGCCTCGGTCTCGCCGTCCGGACTGTGATAATTAAAGCATATATTTTTTGCTTCAACTGTCGGCTTCAATGATAACCCCTCCGATTTTTAAGTTTCTATATTATATTTCACAAGGGGACAAATGGTTACAGTCCGCTTAAATCAAAAAGGGGAGTGTACTCGCTTGTGGCTGATGATTTTTCCTGGACATAGCCGTTTTTCAAACCAATATCAAAAAAGTGGTCTATAACCCTCGTGTATTCCAGCGACATAAGCCTTCGGTTTATTTCCTTATATTCATTGGTTCTGTACATTGGCGTGTACTGCCTGAGAAGGGAAACATAGGCTTCTTCGCCGAAATTTTCTTTTATGGCGTCCAGCACCTTAAAGGAATCCTCCTTGTGGGAGGGAAGAACCAAATGGTGGATAATAACGCCTTTTTTGAGCAGTCCCTTTTCGTCAAATGCGTTTTGTCCGATCTGACGGTACATTTCGGCGACCGCTGAAACTGCCTGTTCAAAATAATCGGGTGCGGCAGAATATTTGGCAGAAAGCTCCGCAGAGAAATATTTTATGTCCGGAAGATATATGTCGATAAGGCCGTCAAGCATTTTAAGGCTTTCTGCCTTTTCATAGCCGCCGGAGTTGTATACAATTGGGATTTTAAGTCCGTTTTCTTTGGCCTTTACTATTGCCTCGGTAACCGACGGTATGTAGTGAACAGCAGTAACAAGATTTATATTATGAACGCCCCTGTCCTGTTCCTCCAGCATTATTTGGGCAAGCTGGTCTATGCTTATGGCTTTGCCGTGATTTTCAGAGCTTATGTCATGGTTTTGGCAAAACACACAGCGAAGATTACAGCCTGTGAAAAATATGGTTCCCGAGCCGTTTGTGCCGCTTATCGGCGGTTCTTCCCACATATGGACGGAGGCAAGGGCGGCATGGATTTCGGAAGGCATTTTGCAGTAACCAATCCGGCCGGCTGAGCGGTTAACGCCGCAGTTCCTTGGACAAAGAGTGCAGTTTTCGTAATAATTCATTAAAAAACACCTCACAGGTATTATAACAAATTTATACTGCAAAAACACAAAAATCTTCCTGTATACGAAAAAGAGTTTATATTGTATAATTACGTCGTAGGATAACGAAAGGGGAGAGACTTATATGATAAAGACAAGAGAAGTAAACGAAATAAGGAACGAAACCGACGTAATAATATGCGATGCCTGCGGAAAGGAAATAAAAAAGAACAAGTTCGGAGAATTTGACGATTTTTACCATATAGAAAAAACATGGGGCTACCACTCCGATAAAGACGGAAGGCATGACAGCTTCGACATATGCGAGGAATGCTATGATAAGATGCTTATAGCGGTTGGGATAGAACAAAATTTAAACTAATATTAATGGCGGCATTGGCTGAGAGAATGATTCTCAGTTAATGCCGCCTGATTTGCAGTCATTTAAGTTTGTTTTTTGATCTTGTGACTTCGGTTCCGTCTAAGTTAGACCAGCCAAAGCGGAAAATAGAAATGATAATAGACACAATTGTGATACTTTCGTTCAAAACGCCTCCCCATGAATGTATAAAAATGTCATATATGAGCATACAAGGAGAATTTACGCATAAATTTGCAAGACGGATCTTTCGGGCATTATTTGTCCAGCAGGCGGCGGTCGTCAAAATTGTTCCAATCAATGGTAAAAGACTGATAATACCATCCCATGTGAAAATTGCGGAAACTATGCAAAGTGCAGAAAAAATGAAAACCCAGCCTTTCCAACGAACAACCTTTGCAGTCTCATATTTCATCAGCATTGTGTTGCGAACCATGTTAATTATCAAGCTCAAACAGCCGCTGAATGCACCAAACAGCGCAAACTGAATACAAAATGTCAGACAGCCAAGTGTTTGCATAAGAAAAAGCTTGCGATTGGATTTCACTTGATAAGATATTAAAAAGAATAATACGCCAATAAACCCAAGTATTTGTGTTAATATGGAAAATATGTCCATAGTAAACTCCCATTATCATTCATTTACGTTCAGCTCTCCAACAGAATAGAAAACTGCTTTGCCTGCCATTTTAACACGCTCACCTGCTATATTGCAATACAAAGTTCCGCCTCTTTTGGAAGCCTGATATGCTGTAATTTCGCTTTTGCCAAGCTTATTTGCCCAGTACGGCACAATGTGGCAGTGGCCGGAACCGCAGACAGGATCTTCTTCAACATTGCACTTTGGCGCAAAGGAACGTGAAACACAGTCGGTGCTGCATCCTTTGGCGGTTACATGCAGAAGCAGACCGTCCAGATTAAGCAGCTTTTTCTGGTCAGGATGTATTTTTATAACCGCTTCTTCATTATCGAATATACATAGCAGATCCCGTCCCATATAGGCTTCTTTCGGTACAGCCCCTATTGCATCAATTATTTCAGCGGTTACTGTAACCGGTTTTAAAGAATATGCAGGAAAGTCCATTTCATACAAATCATCTTTTTTTACTACAGTCAGAACACCGCTCAAAGTATCAAATGTTATATGTTCAAGATCCTTTTCATAGAAATTCAATAATACAAATGCACAGGCCAGTGTTGCGTGGCCGCACAGGTCAATTTCACCGCCGGGTGTGAACCAGCGGAGGTGGTAATGGTCACCTGTTTTTACAGCAAATGCAGTCTCAGATAAATTGTTTTCCTTTGTGATGTTCATCATTAATTCATCAGAAATCCATTGTTTAAGGATGCAAATGGCGGCGGGATTTCCGTGGAATACTTTGTCAGTGAATGCATCAACAATATATTGTTTCATATAAAAGTCCTCCTTTAAATCAGTTAGTTTCTTTTTGGGTTAAATGAATCTTTGCGCTCATTGTGCTTGCAAATAGGCACAAAGCTATATCTACTAACCAAATCAATGTGTAGCTTCCGATTATATTATAAAATAATCCGCCCAACCATGCACTGAAAAATGCACCGATTTGATGCGCAAAAAACAGCAGACCAACCAATGTGGCTACATGTTTTAATTCGAAATTTTCATTGACCAATCCTGATGTCGGTGAAACAGTTGCATCACCGGTAAGCCCTAATCCTATGGAGAAAAGAACTGCTGTTGCAATAGTTTTAGGCAGTATAAATAGGTAGAACGCTGCCCATACTGCACGAAAGCCATAGTAAAACGCAAGAAGCTTTCCTTTATGCAGACGTGTACTAAAAAATCCGGAGAGCAGTGCGCCGGCAATAGTCGCAATGCCATAGCATGAAAATGCCCAGCTGGCTGCTGTTTCTTCTATTCCGTAGGATACATACTGGGAAAACAAATGAGATTCTATAATAACCATATGAAATCCACAGGTCGCAAAGCCTGCCAGCAGTAACCGATAAGTTCGATTATGAAATGCTTTCCTGAACGGCAGGGAACCCTTATCCGATATATGAGGTTCGGTTTTCGTATCTTTTGAGGTAACTGCAATTGCCAGCGGGATTAAGATACAGAAAATTACCATAAAGGAAGTCATAGTAAGT
>JAJQDF010000117.1:6750-8803 GCA_021202325.1 Clostridiales bacterium
CAATTTCTGAATTAACGGGGCAAAAATAAAATCAAACATTCCACAGGAAGCATTTAGCATTCCGGATATAACCATGCTATTTTCCGGGCCCACAAAATGAATCGCCGAGGTCAAAATTAATCCAAAGGCAAGTGCTCCGCAGCCTAAGCCAAATAATATCCCAAGCGAAAGCATTAAAACGGCAAAGGAGCGAGCCGCCATAACTCCAACCATGCTTGCCAATAAAAGTCCAACACCTGACAGCATTACAAATCGGTTTGATTTTTTTGAAGCAAGTATGCCAAAGAGAGGCTGTGATGCGCCATATACAAGCTGCATTACGGCAATACACATGCTGACATCGCTGTATTGAAGTCCGCACTGCTGTGCCATTGGTGTGAGTATAATTCCCACATTGGCACATATGCCTGCGGCAATGCCGTACAAAGAGCATGAAATCAGGCCAAAGGCAATTATGATGAATAAGGATTGTTTTGCCTTCTTTTTGCTCACGAAGCTTCACCTGCCTGCCCAAATTCATTTGCAAGCCAGCCTTTGCAGACATCAATCAAACCGGCGGCATTTGAAAATTTTATCAACTCATCCATAGTTAGACAAATAGTAGCTGTATCTGTTCCGGCAGCCGTATAAATTGTCGAAAAGCGTCTCAGTGATTCGTCAAGAAAAACATTAACACCTTCATTGACAGCAAAGGGGCAGACACCGCCGGGAGCATGGCCTATAAGAATTTCTACCTGATCATATGGAATCATGGTAGGTTTTATGTGAAAGCAGGCTTTAAACTTTGAACTGTTTACTTTGGCATCTCCTGCCATTACTACCATTATAGGTTTTCCATCTACCATAAATGACATAGCTTTTGCAATTTCCGCCGGAGCGCAGCCAATTAGCTTTGCAGCATGTTCAACGGTATCTCCGGTTTCTTTCCAAACCGTAATATGATCCTCTGCGCCAACAGACCTAAAATAATTTTTAACAGCTTCAAATGACATTGTTTTAACACTCCTTGTTTTTTAATTTGTTTTAGTATATACTAGTGAAAAGCATAAGTAAAACAAATGTTTCTAAAGTTTACTTAAGGAGTTGTAAAGTAATGAACCGATATATAGCACTGCAAAAGATTATTGAGCTAGGCAGCTTTTCAAAGGCAGCAGAAGCACTGGGATACACTCAGTCTGCAATGAGTCAGATGATTACATCACTGGAGAATGAATTTTCAATTAAGCTGGTGAATCGTTACCGTACCGGTACAAAACTCACGCTCGAAGGTGAGGAACTTTACCCGTACATTGACAGCTTTGCCAATCAGTATCGGACGATACAGGAGAAAATCAAAGAAATAAAAGGATTGGACACCGGCATCATTCGAATGGGGACTATTTCCAGTATTTCGGTTCATTGGCTGCCGGGACTTTTAAAAGAATTTCAGGCGCAGTATCCGGGCGTAGAGTTTGTGATTCACCAAGGGGACTATACATCCATACAGGAATGGATAAAAAACGGAACCATTGATTTCGGCTTTATTAATCCTGCCGCTGCCAACGGGATTAGGACAATATCATTGAAGCAGGGGGATATGCTGGCTGTTTTGCCGGAAAATCATCCTTTAGCAAAGCTGGAGGTTATTCCTCTTAAGAAATTAGAGAATGAACCATTTATTCTGCTGGAAGAAGGCCACTATTATGAGCCGTTAGAGGTATTCCGTGCGGAAGGCATTACTCCGAATGTAAAATATACACTGCACGATGACTATGCAATTATGACAATGGTAGAAGCTGGACTTGGTGTCAGCATTTTGGCTGAACTTGTATTGCACCGAACCCATTATCATATAGCACTGAGACCAACAGAACCGCCTATAACTCGTACAATTGCGATAGGATACAAAAACACAGCCAGTTTACCGATGGCAGCAAAACGATTTATTAAGCTTCTGCAGGAAAGGGTAGAAAAACTTCCATAAAAAATGTAAAATAAATTGTATATTACTTATAGTCAGAGTGATTTTAAAGGTATCTGTTGTTTCTAAAGCAGGAATGGAAATTTAATGTCA
>JAJQDF010000079.1 GCA_021202325.1 Clostridiales bacterium
CAAATAATACCGCTTAATTTTATGTTAAGAGGTATTTTTTTGCCCCAAAATTTGTTTAATATAAATTTCATACTGTCACGGTGACGAATTTAACAACGCCTTCCTATAATGATTAATGTAATCGGCGGGAGGTGCCGAAACATAAGTCAAACATTTTTAAATTAACGGAGGAGTTGATAAAATGAAATTCAAAAAGAGTATAGCGCTCATGTGCGCAGCAGCAATCGGAGTTTCTGCTTTTGCCGCAAACGGAATAACAAAGGAGGCAGATGCCGCCGAGGTCGTAAAGGGCAATGCGGCCACAGTCAGCGCAGAGGTTACCGAGACACCGAAATATATTTTCCTTTTTATAGGAGACGGAATGAGCTATCCCCAGATACAGCTTTCCAACTATTACTTAAGCGCACTTGCAGACACAAATGACAATGATATAGTTGAATCACAGAAAAATCTTACATTCCTTGATTTCCCAGTAGCAGGCTCGGCACAGACCTATGACAGTTCATCCTTCTGTCCAGACTCAGCTTCCACAGCTACAAGCATTTCAACAGGAAACAAAACCTACAGCGGAACAATAAACATGGACGAAACAAAGACAGTTTCATATGAGACCATTGCCGAAAAGCTTAAATCACAGCTTGGATATGAGATCGGTATCGTAACATCGGTTAACCTTAACCATGCCACACCTGCCGCATTCTATGCTCATCAGGCTTCAAGAAACAGCTATTATGAAATAGGCGAAGAGCTTATTGCCAGCGGCTTTGATTATTTCGCAGGCGGCGGACTGCTTAAGCCTACAGGTACCGACGGTGACCAGACAAGCCTTTATGAACTTGCCGAAGAGGCCGGCTATGATGTAATATTCACACAGGCTGAGGCTGAACAGGTAAGCGCAGATGCAGGAAAGACAATCATTATTGACGAAAATCTTGCAGACGGCAGTGCCATGAGCTATGACATAGACCTTGAGGACGGCCAGTGGGCACTTAAGGATTATGTTAAAAAGGGTATTGAGGTACTCGACAACGACAACGGCTTCTTCATGATGGTTGAAGGAGGAAAGATTGACTGGGCCTGCCATGCCAACGATGCCGCCTCCACAATAACAGACACAATCGCCCTTGACGAGGCTGTTCAGGAGGCTGTAGCTTTCTACAACGAGCATCCGGACGAAACTCTCATAATAGTAACAGGCGACCATGAGACAGGCGGACTTACAATAGGCTTTGCCGGAACAGACTATGACACATTCCTTACAAACATTGAAAACCAGAAGATTTCATATGCTAAATATGATTCAGACTATGTAACGGTATATAAAGAAAACAACACAAGCTTTGAGGACGTTCTCGCAGATGTACAGAATCTTTTCGGACTTGTGACAAGCGATAAGGCCGATGAAGCCAATTCTGAAACCCTTGTTCTCACAGACTATGAGTACAACAAGTTAAAGGCAGCCTATGACAAGACAATGTCGGGCGACACAGAAGAGCTTAGCCAGGAAGAATATGTCCTCTACGGTTCATATGAGCCTTTGACAGTAACAATAACACATATACTCAACAATAAGTCGGGAGTAAGCTTCTCATCATATGCCCATACGGGACTTCCTGTAGAGGTTCTTGCCAAGGGCGCAGGCTCAGAGCTTTTCGAAGGCTACTATGACAACACAGATATTTACTTCGCACTTGCGAAATTGACAGGAGTACAGTAAAAATTATGAAGGCTTTATCAAACAGACTGAATTTTTGGAGTCAGCTTGTTGTGGGCTTTCTGCTTATAATTGTCCTCATAGCCATACCTACGGGCTATGAGGACGCCCTTATTTATAAGGAAAGCGTAAAATGCAAGGCAGAGGTAATAAGCACCGATGAAAGCACAGTGATAAGCACAGGACTGATAAATTCGGGAGAACAGAAGTGCGAGCTTGTCCTGCTGAACGGTAAATTTGAGGGAGAAACGGTAACGGGCGTAAATATGCTCTCCGGTTCTCTGGAAAACGACAAAATATACTCTGTTGGCGACCAAGCCCTTGTGGTTGTGAGCTATGACAGCAATGAAAATATCACTTCGGTAACTATGACAGACCATTACAGAGTCGATAAGGAGCTTATACTGGCGGCATTGTTTGTAATACTGCTGTTAATATTTGCCGGCAAAAACGGTATGCTTGCGGTGCTGTCCTTTGTAATAACTGTGCTGATGATATGGAAAATACTTGTTCCCTGCTATTTGAGGGGGATGAATCCGGTTTGGGTTGGCTTGGGTATTACCGTGGCGCTGTCGCTTGTAATAATATTCCTTGTATACGGAGTGGACAAAAGAACGCTGACAGCCTTTATGGGTTCAATGCTCGGAACACTCACAACCTGCATAATGGGAATAATATTTACGGATTTGTTCAAAATACACGGTGCGGTTATGGCATATTCCGAAACACTGCTCTACAGCGGCTATCAGGACTTGAGCCTGACACAGATATTCGTCGGAGGTATATTCATAGGCGCATCGGGAGCCATGATGGACCTTTCGGTGGATATAACATCGGCCGTAAACGAGGTAATACAGAAAAAACCGGATATTTCATGGAAAGAGGCCGCCAAGTCAGGAATGAATGTGGGACGGGCCGCCATGGGAACAATGACAACGACACTGCTTTTGGCCTATTCGGGCGGATATATTGCCCTGCTTATGACTTTCATGGCACAGGGCACGCCGATAATAAATATACTTAACTATAAATATGTGGCATCGGAAATACTGGATACACTGGTAGGAAGCTTCGGTCTTGTTACCGTAGCACCCTTTACGGCACTTATGAGCGGAATTATGCTCACTAAGCGCAGGGATAAACAGATACCGGAGACAGAAACGAAGGACGATGAAGTAAATTTATAATTTTTATTTCCCCGCAAATTGCAATACAGGTCTGCAGTTTGCGGAATTTTTTATTTCCCGGCTTTTAACCGAGGCATAATCCGATACTTGTTTATATCAAAATAATGTGATAGAATACAAAATTATACTAATACTATGACTATGATACTGAAAAATTCTTGGTATCATAATTAACCTAAATGCACAGAATACAGCAGTAAAAGCGGAGGCTTTGTAATGATAAAACTCATTGCCAGTGATATGGACGGAACACTGCTTGACGGTGACGGCCGTCTTGACGAAGAAATATATGATATAATAATACAGCTGAAAGAAATGGGAATACGTTTTGCGGCGGCCAGCGGCAGACAGCTTATGTCGCTCAAAAAGAAATTCAAGCCGGTTGACGATGATGTTATATATATTGCCGAAAACGGCGGCTATGTTAATTTCCGAAACGAGGATATATATTTAAATCCCATGGATAAAAATATTGTCAATGAGATAATAGATGCGGCAAAAGATACGTCGGCGCAGGCTATGTTCATATGCGGAAAGACATATTCCTATACCGATGTTCCGGAGCTTGTGGAGGTAATGCATGATCCTGTTTTCGGATACGAGATAAAGCTGGTGGGAAATCTTAAGGACGTGGACGACGATATATTCAAGGTCGGCCTTTTTGATACGGAGGACCCAAGGGAGAGCTCCATGAAAATAATGGAGCCGAAATTCGGTGACAGACTCCATTTGACGCTTTCGGGCTTTAACAGCATGGATTTTCTCAACCCTGATGTTAATAAGGGTGTGGGACTGAAGCATATACAGAAAATGTTTGGAATAAAGAAAGAGGAAACCGTTGTTTTCGGCGACAATTTCAATGATATTGAGATGTTTGAGGGGGCAGGGGTAAGTTATGCCATGCTCAATGCCGATGAATATGTGAGGAGCCGAGCCACAGATGTCATAGGCACAAACAACGACAATTCGGTAATAAAGAAGCTGAAGGAAATACTAAAGGAGACAGTGCGATGAAAAGGGCAGCTAGCCATGCCTTGGGATGCAAGGTAAATCAATATGAGAGCGAAGCCATTGCCGAGCTTTTCGCAGAGCGGGGCTACGAAATTGTGGATATAGACGACGTGGCCGACGTATATATTATTAATACATGTACTGTCACAAACTTCGGCGACAAAAAGAGCCGCCAGCTCATAAGAAAGGTAAAGAGGCAAAACCCCGAGGCAATTGTGGCGGCGGTGGGATGCTATGCCCAGACTGCATCGGAGGAGATTAAAAAAATTGAGGGCGTAAACCTCATCATAGGCACAAAGGGAAGAAAAGACATAGTTGAACTGGTCGAAAGTTACAAGCCGGAGATGGGTGTTGTGTGCACAGTCGGAAAGATTGCCGGAGAAAGGGAATTTGAGAGGCTTTCAATAAATAAGCTTGCTGACAGAACGAGGGCTTATCTCAAAATACAGGACGGCTGTTCGCAGTTCTGTTCATACTGCATTATTCCCTATGCCAGAGGCCCCATAAGAAGCCGAAATCCTGAGGATATTATGGACGAGGTACATATTTTGGCCGAAAACGGCTTCAAGGAAATTATTTTGACAGGTATACATGTAGCATCCTATGGCAAGGATTTAAAGGGAACATCGCTTATAGATATAATAAGAAGCGTTCAGGAAACAGAAGGCATAGAAAGAATACGTTTCAGCTCCGTTGAGCCAAATATAATAACCGAAGAATTTATGTCGGAGCTGTCCGAAATGGATAAGGTATGCGATCATTTTCATTTGTCACTGCAGAGCGGATGTGACAGAACCCTAAAACGTATGAACAGAAAATACGATTCGGACGGATATTTAAGGGCAGTGGAGCTTATTAAAAAATATATGCCCGATGCCGCTTTGACGACTGATATAATAGCAGGGTTCCCCGGCGAGACAGAGGAAGACTTTGAGGAAAGCCTGAAATTTGCCGAAAAAGTCGGCTTCTCAAAAATCCACGCCTTTCCCTATTCGCCCAAGAGGGGTACTCCGGCGGCGGTTATGCCCGACCAGATACAAAATGCGGTTAAAAATGAGAGAACAGCAAGGCTCATTGAGCTGAGCGACCGCATGGGACATGAGTTTATAAGCGGATTTGTGGGCAAAACAATGCCTGTGCTTTACGAAAGAGAAATAAGTGACGGCATTTATGAAGGCTATACAACAAATTATATAAGAGTCAGCGCTGAGAGCGGCAGGAACCTTAAAAATAATATTGTCGATACCCGGCTTCTGAGGGTGGAAAATGAAGGCGCCTTCGGCAGAATAGATTAAGTGTACATTATGAGGTTGCAATATTTGGCAGAATGATTTAAAATGTTATTAAGAAATGAATTTTATTTTATGAATGAAGTCAAACACAGACTATGAAGAATATATATGCCGCCATGAAATGGCTGCATACAGCGATTATATAAAAATTTGGATTAACGGGAGTGATAAATATGGAAAAAAAGAATTCAATGAGCGAAACCATGCGCTTCGGTGCGGTTGAGAAGGAATACACAAGTGAAGCGGAAAAAATAATTCTTACTGTAGTGACCGCCTTGGAGGAGAAGGGCTATAACCCGGTAAATCAGCTTGTTGGCTATATACTTTCCGGCGATCCTACCTATATTACGAGTCACAAAAACGCAAGAAGCATTATCCGTAAGCTGGAAAGAGACGAGATACTGGAAGAGATAGTTAAGGATTATTTGAAAAGAAAGGCTTAAGATACTGAAAGGACGAAATAAGTGCGTATATTGGGACTTGACCTTGGAGACAAAACCGTTGGCGTGGCTGTAAGTGATGCTTTCGGATGGACTGCCCAGGGACTTGAAATTATAAGAAGAAATAATCCTTCGGAGCATAAACAGAGCTTGGGAAGACTGGCGGAAATTATCGATGAGTACGGCGTAGAGGAGATAGTTTTGGGCTATCCTAAAAATCTGGATAATTCCGAGGGTGAACGCTGCGAAAAAACAAAGGCGTATAAAGTATATTTGGAAAAAAGATTTCCCAAAATACCTGTAATACTGTGGGACGAGCGTTTTTCTACGGTTGCGGCAAACAACAGCATGATGGAGGCCGGGCTGAACCACGACAAGAGAAAGAGCGTCATAGACAAGATGGCGGCTGTATTTATATTGCAGGGATATTTGGACAGCAAAGGAAAATGATAAAGGAGAATAAAAATGTCAGACGAATTTGAAAATTTAGACGAAGAAATGGAAATCATTACAATGATAGATGACGAAACCGAAGAGGAAATAGAGTTTGTTGTTATCGACAGAAAAGAGCTTAACGGAAACGAATATATTCTTGTTGTAGAAAGCAAGGACATTGACGACGACGAAGCAGATGCCGCTATTCTTAAGGTTGTAAGCGAGTCCGACGAGGACATAACATATGCTGTCATTGAGGATGACGATGAGTTCGAGGAGGCGGCCGGTGCCTTTGAGAGCGACGAATACGAAGTGAATTATTAATGAATGATTTACAGGATTTTTATATATGAAAGTCCGATTGCTTGGTGCTTATAGAACTTATGCAATCGAACCGTATTTAAACTTTGCTATTTTTTCATAGAAAGATGGTAAATCCTCATACGGCTATAATACGTTCATGATACATACACGTCCAATGGCGTGAAAAAATAAATATACAGGAGGCGTTTTTTTGGCTTCAAAAAAACCAAAGTTAAAAGTAATTTCTTTGGGCGGCCTACAGGAAATCGGGAAAAATATGACGGTTTTTGAATATGACAACGACATAATTATAGTTGACTGCGGTCTTGCGTTCCCGGAGGACGACATGCTGGGAATAGACCTTGTCATACCCGACACAACATATTTAATGAAAAATCTGGATAAAATAAGAGGCATTGTGCTTACCCACGGGCATGAGGACCATATCGGCGCTCTGCCCTATGTGCTTAAGGAGATAAATGTGCCTGTTTTTGGTACGCTTCTTACACTGGGACTTTTGGAGAATAAGCTCAAGGAGCACGGCCTCAATAAGCTTGTAACTCTCCATACCGTAGTGCCCGGAGAGAGGGTTAAACTCGGTCAGTTTACAGTGGAATTTATCCATACAAACCATTCGATTGCCGACTCGGTCGCACTTGCGATCACTACGCCGGTCGGAGTCGTGGTTCATACAGGCGATTTCAAGGTGGATTATACGCCCATTGACGGGGAGGTTATGAACCTCCATAGGTTTGCCGAGCTTGGAAAGGAAGGGGTTCTGCTTCTTTTAAGCGACAGCACCAATGCCCAAAGAAAGGGCTACACCATGTCGGAAAGCTCCGTCGGCGGAGTGTTTGATGATATTTTCAGCGAGACGCCCAAAAACAGAATAATGGTGGCGACGTTCTCGTCAAATATCCACAGAATACAGCAGATAGTAAACTCGGCATACAAGTACGGCAGAAAGGTGGCCATTATCGGCCGAAGCATGGTAAATGCCGTAAAGACTTCAATTGAACTGGAATATCTGAATATGCCGGACAATACGCTTATCGACATAAGCGAAATAAAGAATTATTCGGACGATAAGCTTGTAATAATCACAACGGGCAGTCAGGGCGAAACAATGTCGGCTCTTTCGAGAATTGCATCCAACGAGCATAAGCAGGTTACAATAAAGCCCGGAGACAAGATTATAATAAGCGCATCATCTATACCGGGGAATGAGAAAAATATTTCCAATGTAATAAACGAGCTTACAAGAAAGGGTGCCGATGTTGTGTACGAAGGCATTGCCGACATACATGTATCGGGACATGCAAGACAGGAGGAGCTTAAGCTTATGCTCTCCCTTGTAAAGCCCAAATATTTCATGCCGGTTCACGGCGAATATGTTCACCTGCTCAGCCATAAGGAGCTGGCCATGTCGCTTGGCATACCCAAGGAAAATATTTTTATAATGAATATCGGCGAGGTTTTGGAGCTTTCCAAAAAGGATGCCAAAATAAACGGAACCGTTCCTTCGGGACAGGTGCTGGTTGACGGTCTCGGAGTCGGAGACGTAGGAAACATAGTATTAAGAGACAGAAGAAATCTTTCGGAAAACGGACTTATGGTGGTTGTTGTTACTATTGATTCGGCGACGGGAGCAGTACTGGCCGGGCCGGATATTATATCGAGGGGCTTTGTATATGTGAGAGAATCTGAAGATCTTATGGAGGAAGCCAAAAAGGTAATAAATGAAGCACTTATGAAGTGTGAAACAAGGCATATTTCCGGCTGGACAAACATAAAGAACACAATAAAGGATACTCTCAAAAATTTCCTCTGGCAGAAGATGAAGAGAAGCCCCATGATACTGCCCATAATAATGGAGATTTAAGGAGAATAAAGTTGGACAGGCTGAATGACCTGACAAAGGAATTGGCAGCCGCACTGGCGGAGGCCGATGTTTACAAAGAATATATCGAAAAAAGAAATGCAATCACAGAGGACGACACCGAAAGGATTAAGAAATTTAAAGAAGCAAGAAAAAGCGCCGTTATGCAGGGCTCGAGCGAGGACGAGGAAAAATCCTGTAAGCTGTACAGCGAGCTGATGCTAAAAAAAGCCACCAGAGAATATTTGCTCAGCGAAAAGAGACTGCTTAAGACGATAAACGGAATCTATGATTCGATAGTATCCGATATAGAAATAATGTAAAGAACACAGACGGCGGAGATATTTCTGCCGTCTTTATTATTGTTTTATATTTTATATTTACAGAATAAGCAAAGAAGCGGACATAAAACGGTATTATTTTCCAAGTTCTTTAC
>JAJQDF010000006.1 GCA_021202325.1 Clostridiales bacterium
AATCGCAATCGTAGCAGACTCAATGGGAATAGAAGCAGACACACTTTCTGCCGAAACAAATTTCAAGATAGATCTTGAGCAGACTCGCTTGACTTATTCGAAATAGTTTCAGCTATGGAAGAAGAGTTTGACATCGAGATTCCTACAGAGGATCTTGAAACTATCCAGACAATCGGCGATGTTGAGAAATATCTCGCTAACAAACAGTAAGGTGGGAAAAACTCATGAAAACTGAGATTACTGAACTGCTTGGTATAGAATATCCCATTATCCAGGGAGGCATGGCCTGGGTGGCCGAATATCATCTGGCCGCAGCAGTGTCAGAAGCAGGCGGTCTTGGCATTATCGGTACGGCAAGCGCACCGGCCGATTGGGTTATAGACCAGATTAATAAAACAAAAGAGCTTACAGACAAGCCCTTTGGCATTAACATAATGCTTATGAGCCCCTACGCCGATGAGGTGGCGGAGGCCGCTGTAAAGGGCGGAGTAAAGGTAGTCACAACAGGCGCCGGAAATCCCGAAAAATACATGAAAATGTGGAAGGAAGCCGGCATAAAGGTTATTCCCGTTGTGGCTAGCGTTGCACTGGCAAAGCGTATGAAGCGCTGCGGAGCCGATGCTGTTATAGCAGAAGGCATGGAGAGCGGCGGACACATCGGAGAGACCACCACAATGGCGCTTGTTCCCCAGGTTGTTGATGCCGTAAATATTCCTGTAATCGCCGCTGGCGGCATTGCCGACGGCAGAGGAATTGCGGCCGCATTTATGCTTGGAGCAAAGGCCGTTCAGATGGGAACAAGATTTGTTGCTTCCAAAGAGGCGCAGGTTCACCAGAACTACAAGAACTGCGTAATTAAGGCTAAGGACATCGACACAAGGGTTACCGGAAGATCTGTCGGACACCCGGTAAGAACACTCAGGAACCAGCTGACCAAGGAATATTTAAGTCTTGAGGCTAACGGCGCCACATTTGAGGAGCTTGAAAAGCTCACTCTCGGTGGACTCAGAAGAGCCGTTGTCGATGGCGATGTCAAAACAGGAAGTCTTATGGCAGGACAGATTGCCGGCCTTGTAAAGGCAGAGCTTAGCTGCAAGGAAATTATAGAAAAGCTTATGGGCGAGACAGAAGCACTCCTGAAGGGAGCGAAGGACTGTGAGTAAAACAGCCTTTATTTTTCCCGGCCAGGGAGCCCAGAAGGTAGGAATGGCAAAGGACTTTTACGAGAAATTTGACTGCTCTAAGGAAATATTCAATTCGGCCTCAGAATGGCTGGACATGGATATGAAGGCTCTCTGCTTTGAGGAAAACGATAAAATCAATTTAACGGAATATACACAGCCGGCTATGGTTACGGCCTGCCTGGCTATGGAAGCAGCTGTTGAGGAAATGGGAATACACCCTGATGTCACAGCCGGGCTCAGCCTTGGCGAATACTGCGCAATTAAGGTCGCAGGAGCCATGGGTCTTAAGGATGCCCTTGTTACAATCAAAAAGAGGGGCGAGCTCATGGAAAACGCTGTTCCCCCCGGAATGGGCTCTATGGCGGCTGTTCTCGGTCTCGGGGCGGACAAAATTGAAGGCGTTGTAAACACAATTGACGGTGTAAGTATAGCCAACTATAACTGCCCCGGACAGATTGTAATAACCGGCGAAGCGGCTGCCATGGAGGAAGCTGCGGAAAAGCTTAAGGAAGCCGGGGCAAAGCGTGTGCTTACTCTCAACGTAAGCGGCCCCTTCCATTCGGCCATGCTTGCCGAGGCAGGAGAAAAACTGGCGGAAGAGCTGGACAAAATAGAGATTTCCGCCCTCAATATGCCCTATGCCGCCAACGTAACCGGAGGCTATGTTACAGACAGCGCCCAGATCAAGGGACTTCTGGCTAAGCAGATATGCTCATCGGTAAAATGGCAGCAGGATGTTGAGACAATGATTGCCGATGGAGTGGACACATTTATAGAAATAGGACCGGGTAAAACACTGGCAGGCTTTATGAGAAAAATAGACCGCAGTGTTAAGGTATATAATATTAAAACCGCCGAGGATTTGGAAAAAGTTTCGGCGGAGCTGAGGAGCATGGGAAATGACTGATAAAAAAACAGCAATTGTTACCGGAGCCTCAAGGGGAATAGGCAAGGCCATAGCCCTGGAGCTGGCCGGAAGAGGAATATTCGTAATTGTAAACTATAATGGTTCAAAGGATGCCGCAGAGGCCGTTTGCGAGGAAATAAAGGCAAAGGGCGGAGAGGCAGCAGCCTACCAGTGCGATGTTTCCGATTTTACGGCCTGCGGTGAGTTCTTTAAGGAAATAACAAAGACTTACGGAAGAATAGATATATTGATTAACAATGCGGGAATAACAAAGGACGGCCTCATCATGAGAATGAGCGAGGAGGACTTTGACAAGGTTATAGCCGTTAATCTTAAGGGCGACTTCAACTGCATACGCCATGCTTCCAGACAAATGCTTAAGCAGAGAAGCGGAAGAATAGTAAATATGGCATCAATTGTAGGTGTCAGCGGAAACGCCGGACAGGCCAACTATGCCGCATCAAAGGCCGGAATAATAGGCCTTACAAAGTCGGCGGCCAAGGAAATGGCCTCAAGAGGAATAACAGTAAACGCCATTGCGCCGGGATTTATTGAGACCGACATAACGGCGGTGCTTCCCGACGAGGTAAAGGAAAGCTATAGCAAGGCTATACCGCTTGGAAGACTGGGAAAGGCCGAAGACGTGGCTAAAACAGTCGCATTTTTGGCATCCGATGATGCCGGATACATTACCGGACAGGTTTTGAGCGTAGACGGCGGAATGAATATGTAAACTAATATGCAGAGGTTTTGAATATGAAAAGACGAGTTGTAGTAACAGGACTCGGAGCGGTTACACCCATAGGTAACGATGTTGACAGCTTCTGGAACAGCGTTAAAGAGGGAAAAGTCGGAATCGGAGAAATAACACAGTTCGACGCTTCGGAATATAAGGTTAAAATCGCTGCCGAGGTAAAAGACTTTGACATAATGGAAAGAGTAGACAGAAGCACCGGCAAGAGAATGGAGCTTTTTTCGCAGTACGCCGTTGCGGCGGCGCTGGAGGCCTTCAATCAGTCAGGCATTGACATGTCCAAGGAGGATCCCTTCAGAGTCGGAGTCATTGTCGGAACAGGCGTAGGCTCTATGCAGGCAATAGAAAAGTCCGAGCAGAAGCTTTTGGCAAAAGGTCCGTCCAGGGTTGATGCCCTCATGGTTCCCAAAATGATAGGAAACATGGCTGCCGGAAACATATCCATTGTTCTTGGCGCCAGGGGAAAATGCACCAACGTAGTTACAGCCTGCGCAACAGGAAGCAACTGCATAGGAGATGCTTTCAGAGCCATACAGTACGGTGATGCCGAGGTAATAGTGGCCGGAGGCTGTGAGGGAGCAGTATGCCCTCTTGCGATTGCAGGATTCGGAAATCTTACCGCATTGACAACGGAAACAGATCCCATGAAGGCTTCTATACCCTTTGACAAAAACAGAAGCGGCTTCGTTTTGGGCGAGGGCGCCGGTGTTGTAATCCTTGAGGAGCTGGAGCATGCCTTAAACAGAGGAGCGAATATTCTTGCTGAAGTCGTTGGATATGGTTCTACAGCCGACGCCTATCATATGACTGCGCCCATAGAGGACGGCAGCGGAGCGGCTATGGCCATGACTTATGCCATGAAGGAAGCAGGAATTGCGCCCGAAGAGGTGGACTATATCAATGCCCACGGCACAAGCACCCACTATAACGACCTTTGTGAGACAAGAGCTATAAAGACAGCCTTTGGAGAGCATGCATATAAATTAAAAATAAATTCTACAAAATCCATGATAGGACATCTTCTTGGTGCTGCAGGCGGAGTGGAGTTTGTAGTATGCGTTAAATCTATACTTGACGGCTTTGTACATCAGACAGTCGGAAGCACGGAGAGCGAAGAGGAGCTTGACCTTGACTATACCTTCGGAGCGCCCAAACACTGCGATATTCGTTATGCCATGAGCAATTCCCTCGGATTCGGCGGACATAACGTTTCGCTTCTTGTTAAGAAGTACGAAGCAAAAGGAGGGACAGCTGTTGGAGTTTGAACAGATATTGGAACTGATAGACCGTGTTTCTAAGTCCGGACTTACGGCGTTTTCCTATGAGGCTGACGGCGTTAAGCTGTCAATGGAGCAGTCCGAAAAGACAGTAGTAGTTCAGCCGATGACTGTGGTGCAGAGCGCACCTCAGATTGCTGAGCCTGCAAAGGCATATGCCGAGGCTGTCCCGGAGGAGGAGCCGCTCAAAGAGGGAAATTATATAAAGGCTCCCCTTGTGGGAACATTCTATGCCGCACCGGCACAGGATGCGGAGCCCTTTGTGTCTGTCGGCGACAGGGTTAAAAAAGGTCAGATTGTGGCCATAGTTGAGGCCATGAAGCTGATGAACGAGATAGAAAGTGATTTTGACGGCGAGATAGCCGAGATATGCGTGGAAAACGGCGAGGCTGTTGAATACGGACAGCCGCTTTTCAGAGTCAAATAAAATTTCTGAAAGGAGATTTTAGCATGAACAGCTTGAATGTAAAGCAGATTGAGGAAATTATTCCGCACAGGCATCCGTTTCTGCTGGTGGATTATATAGAGGACTATGAGCCGGGACAGTATGCCGTAGGATATAAGTGCGTTACCTTCCGTGAGGACTTCTTTGCGGGACATTTTCCTGAACAGCCGGTAATGCCCGGAGTATTGATACTTGAGGCACTGGCACAGACCGGAGCCGTAGCCATTCTCTCTTTGCCCGAAAACAAGGGTAAAATAGCATTTTTCGGCGGCATAAACAATTGCCGTTTCAAGGGGAAGGTAGGTCCCGGGGACAAGCTGCGCCTTGAGACTAAGATTATAAAAAAGAAGGGTCCTATAGGAGTAGGTCAAGCGACCGCAACGGTTGACGGAAAAGTTGTTGTAAGGGCGGAGCTTACATTTGCCGTAGGATAAGGTGAGGCAAACCATGATTAGGAAGTTACTTATTACCAACCGAGGGGAAATCGCTGTGCGCATAATAAGGGCGTGCAGAGAGATGGGCATTGAGACTGTGGCCATATTTTCGGAGGCCGACAGAGATTCTCTCCATACACAGCTTGCCGATGAGGCAATATGCATAGGCCCCGGCCCCTCCGAGGACAGCTATCTGAATATGGAAAGCATAATGAGTGCTACGATGATTTCCGGAGCCGATGCCATTCATCCGGGCTTTGGATTTTTGTCCGAAAATGCCCGCTTTGCCGAGTTCTGCGAAAAATGTGGAGTTACGTTTGTAGGCCCAAGCTCCCAGGTCATAAGACGTGCCGGAGATAAACAGGCCGCAAGGAACACCATGGCGGCGGCCGGGGTTCCGGTAATTCCGGGAACCGATAAGGCCATACTCGATGTAAAGAGCGGCAAGGCCGAGGCCAACAGGATTGGCTATCCTGTTATAATAAAGGCGGCGCTTGGCGGCGGTGGAAAGGGCATGAGAATTGCCAGAAGCGCCGAGGAATTTTCCCTTGCGTTCCAGACAGCCAAAAGGGAGGCGGAAACTGCCTTCGGCGACGGAAAAATGTATATCGAAAGATTTATAGAGAGGCCAAGACACATAGAGGTTCAGATTTTGGCCGACAGCAAGGGCAATGTTATCCATTTGGGCGAACGTGACTGCTCGATACAGAGGAACCACCAGAAAATGATTGAGGAGGCTCCCTCTGCGGCCATCACCGAAAAGCTGAGGAAACAGCTGGGCGATGCGGCGGTTAGAGCGGCTAAGGCGGTTGGCTACGTCAATGCCGGAACAATAGAGTTTCTGCTGGACAAAAGCGGGAAATTCTATTTTATGGAGATGAACACAAGGATACAGGTGGAACACCCGGTTACTGAATGGGTTACCGGTTTGGATATTGTGAAGGAACAGATTAGAATTGCCTCAGGTCTTGAGCTTAACCTGACACAGAAGGATGTTGTAATACACGGCCATGCCATTGAGTGCAGAATAAATGCCGAAAATCCGGAAAAGCGTTTTCGTCCTTCCCCGGGAACGATTACGGCGCTGCATCTGCCGGGAGGACAGGGTATACGTGTGGACACCGCCATATATGACGGTTACACGATTCCGGTGTACTATGACTCCATGCTTGCCAAGCTCATAGTTCACGGCGATAGCCGAGATGAGGCCATTGCCAAGATGCAGAGCGCCCTTGGCGAGGTAATTATAGAAGGAATAGACACTAACATTGATTATCTTTTTGAAATAATGAGGGAACCGGATTATCTGGACAATAATATTGATATAGAGTTTCTGAATGACCATGTGATTGCGGGAGTGAATGTAAATGATATTTAAATCCGTGTTTAAAAGCACCGCAAATAAAGCGCCGAAGACGGTTTCCGATGCAGCTCCGGAGGTCCCCAGCGGACTTTTAAGAAAATGCGGGAGCTGCAAGGCAACAGTGTTTGCCGAGGATGTAAAAAAGAATTATTATATTTGCCCTGAATGCGGGAATTATTTCCATGTCCATGCCTACAGAAGAATAGACATGACTGTGGATAAGGGCAGCTTTGAAGAATGGGATAAGGATCTGACGGCGACAAACCCCCTTCGTTATAAGGGCTACAAGGAAAAGCTGGAAGAGGTTCGCCAAAAAACAGAGCTGAGCGAGGCAATAGTCACAGGAAAAGCCGCAATAAACGGCATACCCGTTGTAATAGGAGCCTGCGACGGACGATTCCTCATGGCCAGCATGGGACAGGCTGTCGGCGAAAAAATAGCCAATGCCGTTGAACGTGCCACGGACGAGGGACTGCCGGTAATACTTTTTGCATGCTCCGGAGGCGCCAGAATGCAGGAGGGCATTGTTTCCCTTATGCAGATGGCAAAGACATCTGCGGCTCTCAAACGCCACAGCGACGCCGGGCTGCTGTATATAAGCGTGCTTACCGATCCCACAACCGGCGGTGTTACGGCAAGCTTTGCCATGCTCGGAGACATTATACTTGCCGAGTCTAAGGCGCTTATAGGCTTTGCCGGACAGAGGGTAATAGAACAGACCATAAGACAGAAGCTCCCCAAGGGCTTCCAGAGGGCTGAATTTTTGCTGGAGCACGGCTTCATAGATAAGATTGTAAACCGTGAGGATATGAGGAACACACTGACCGATATTCTGAGACTGCACGGTTATAACGAAAACAGTGAAAATGACAAAATTGATGAAACTGATATAAATAACGAAAATAACGAAAACATTGAAAATACAGATGAAGCGGCAGACAAGGCTGAAAATATCCAGCCGCTGTTTACCGACGACGAAAACCCCAAAAAGGGTGATGCATGGGAAAATGTAACCCTTGCCAGATCCAAGACAAGACCTACTGCCGGCGACTATATAGACAGAATATTCGATGACTTTATAGAGCTCCACGGCGACCGCTATTTCGGCGACGATCCGGCGGTTATAGGCGGCATAGGATTTTTGGACGGCGTGCCCGTAACAGTATTGGGACAGGAAAAGGGCAGAGGAACAAAGGACAGCATATCCAGAAACTTCGGCATGGTATCTCCCGAGGGCTACAGAAAGA
The DNA here is from genome assembly GCA_021202325.1 of Clostridiales bacterium. Lineage (GTDB taxonomy): Bacteria > Bacillota > Clostridia > Lachnospirales > Anaerotignaceae > Metalachnospira. The sequence continues at coordinate 7,612 of JAJQDF010000006.1, forward strand.
GTATGCGCCTTATGAAGCAGGCCGAGAAATTCGGCAGACCGGTAATATTCTTTGTGGATACGCCGGGAGCATTCTGCGGAATAGAGGCCGAGGAAAGAGGACAAGGCGAGGCCATTGCCAGAAACTTGTATGAGCTTTCATCCTTGAAGGTTCCGGTTCTGTCCATTGTTATAGGAGAAGGCGGCAGCGGCGGAGCGTTGGCCTTTGCTGTGGCGGACGAAGTATGGATGTTTGAGCATGCCATATATTCTGTGCTTTCACCGGAGGGCTTTGCCTCCATACTGTGGAAGGACGGTAAGAAAGCCAAGGAGGCGGCTTCCGTAATGAAGCTGACTGCCCGTGACCTGAAAAAGCTGGGAATTATTGAACATATTATACCGGAGGCCGAACCTATTGACAGGGATAATATGGACTGCACGGCCGAAGGAATAAAGCGTGAAATGATTGAATTTGTCAAGAAGCATTCTATGCTTTCACCTCAGGAAATTGCTGACGGCCGTTATGAGAGATTCAGACATATGTAAAGAAAAATACATGTTACAAAGGATTGACGTTTTTCGTTTATAGTCGGCTAAGGAGGCGAAGGCATGGATAACAGAGACGTTATCAGAGATGTTTTTGTTCACCTGTTTTATGATATACTGCAGCTTGAAGAAACTGCTATTATTACTGAAGAATTTAATGATATAACAAACAACGACATGCGTATCATTGTGGCGGTTGGACTTGACGGCGGAAACATGTCTGCAATCGCCGGAAAGCTGAACATAACCGTGGGATCCCTTACGACTTCCATGAGCAGCCTTGTTAAAAAGGGCTATGTTGTAAGGCAGCGCAGCGATAAGGACCGCAGGGTTGTAAATATCCGCCTTACTGAAAAGGGAAAGAGAGCATATTTCCGCCGTGCTCAATTCCATATGGAGATGGTCGATGCGGCGCTTAAGGGACTCAGCGAGGAAGAAATAACGGTGCTGGCAAAAACATTGACCAGCCTGGCGGATTTTTTTGAAAAGTGTAGAAAGTAGGCCGAAATTCCGAGGAACTTCGGCTTTTCAATTGGGAAGAGTTT
>JAJQDF010000113.1 GCA_021202325.1 Clostridiales bacterium
CTTTTATATAGTCTTTTTAAGGACTTTATATGGAAATTTGCACATACCGGAGATTACATATGAAACTTCAAAGACTTCTGAGCCTGACAAGGCAGGCTGTAAATGACTATAATATGATAGAAGAAGGCGACCGTATTGCAGTGGGCGTATCGGGTGGAAAGGACAGCCTTTGCCTGCTGATAGCCCTGGCTGAAATGAGGCGGTTTTTCCCAAAACACTACGAAATCGAAGCCATAACGGTATCCCTCGGTCTTGAGGGGGCCAATTACAGCAGCGTGGAGAAGCTTTGCGAAAGGCTTGGCGTGCACTATACAATAGTCGAAACCCAGATAGGCCGCATAATATTCGATGAAAGAAAAGAGAAAAATCCCTGCTCCCTATGTGCCAAAATGCGCAAGGGTGCGCTTAACAACGCCGCCGATGAGCTTGGCTGCAACAAGGTGGCACTGGGGCACAACAAGGATGATGTTATCGAAACATTCATGATGTCGCTAATATTTGAGGGCAGAATTTCCTGCTTCTCTCCGGTCAGCTTTTTGGAAAGAAAACAGCTTTCATCCATTCGTCCTCTCATATATGTTTCGGAATATGAGACAAAAAGCTTTATAAAATTGCAGGGAATTGAAACCGTAAAGAACCCCTGCCCTGCCGACGGAAACACAAAACGGGAGGAGATAAAGGAGCTTCTTCTTTCGCTCAACAAAACCTATCCAAATTTAAATCAACGCATACTCGGTGCGCTCAGCCGCAGTCTGGATGACTGGAAACGGAGTGATGAAAATGGCTAAAGCAACAAAATCAAGCTATACAGAAGAACAGAAAATAAAAGATACGGCTCATTTAAAGGGACTTATGGAACAGCTACCGACCTTCTGCTATACATACTTCAGAGGAATAGCCCAGACCACATCCGTAAAGACAAGAATGGGCTATGCCTATGATCTTAAAATTTTCTTTGGGTTTTTATGCGAATGCCACAAGGATTTTAAGGGTATGAAGTTTGAGGACATAAGGCCTGAGGATCTCGACCTTGTAACAGCAATGGATATAGAGGAATTTTTGGACTATGTTTCAATCTATACTCCCTATAGTGAAGATTCCGACCAAAAGAGCGATGCAATGATTCTTAATTCCGAAAACGGCAAAGCCCGTAAGCTTGCTGCCGTCAGAAGTCTTTATAAATATTATCTCAGAAAGGGCTACATAACAACCAATCCTGCCGCCCTTGTTGAGGTTCCTAAAATACATGAGAAAAATATAATCCGGCTTGAAGCCAACGAGGTAGCTGACCTTTTAGATGAGGTGGAAAAGGGAGAAAACCTCACCGAACGCCAGCAGAAATTCCACGAAAAAACAAAAATAAGAGATTTAGCAATTATATCCACACTTGTTGGCACCGGCATCCGTGTTTCCGAATGTGTCGGCCTCAATGTGGATGATATAAACTTTGATACATATTCATTTGTAATTACACGTAAGGGCGGAAAACGTGCCGAAATATACTTTGGTGATGAGGTGGCCGAAGCTTTATCCGATTATATTGCCTACCGCAAAGAGCATCCTCCCGTGGATGAAAACGACAAAGCTTTGTTCCTTTCAAATCGAGGCAAACGAATATCTGTAAGACAAGTAGAGCTGATGGTCAAAAAATATGCACAAACTGCCGTCAAGCTAAAAAAAATAACGCCCCATAAGCTGCGTTCGACATTCGGCACAAATCTTTATCTGGAAACGGAAGATATATATCTTGTGGCCGATGTTCTTGGTCATGCCGATGTAAACACAACCCGAAAGCACTATACCGCTACGGAAGTAGAACTGAAGCGCAAGGCCGCTCGAAAAATCAATTTGAGAAAGGACTAACACCATGTCTGAAAATATGGATAAAATAAGAGCTGTGCTCAACTCACATATTCCTATGCCGGAAGCAATAGGCCGCCGCAGTTCCGTACTTATACCGATATTTGAAACCGACCGGGGCTTGGAGCTTCTTTTCTGCAAGCGGGCCATGACTCTCAAACGTCAGCCCGGAGACATATGCTTTCCCGGCGGCGGCATGGAAGGAAACGAAACTCCGCTGGAAACCGCCCTTCGTGAGGTCAATGAGGAAATAGGCGTTCCGGCTGAAAACATTGAGATTTTAGGCTCGGCGGACTACATTGTTGCCGCCTACGGAGCTGTTATTTCCCCATTTGTCGGACTTATTAAAAATATGACTATCGCCGACCTTAAGCTGAGTTCCGATGAGGTTGATGAGGTTTTTACCGTTCCTTTGGAATTTTTCATGAATACAGAGCCCGAAGCCCATTATGTCGAGGTCAAGCACGAAATCCCCGACGATTTCCCCTTTGAATACATAGTCGGCGGCAGAAACTACGGCTGGAGACACGGCAAAGTTCCGGAATATTTTTATTTTTACGAAAATCGTATAATTTGGGGATTTACTGCTAGACTTGTACGCAGTTTATGCTATATAATAAGAGGACAAAACTAACCATTAAAGGAGTGAACCATTTATGTTACATGAAATGAGAAGAAAGGATAAACTTTTATCCGCAGAAGATACTGCAAAAATACTTGAAAACGGCGTATACGGAGTACTTTCCACCATCGGAGAAGACGGCTACCCCTACGGCGTTCCTGTAAACTTCGTTTATACCAACGATGTTATTTATTTCCACTGTGCAACAGGAAAAGGCCACAAGCTTGAAAATATCAGCTACAACAACCATGTTTGCTTTACAGTAATCGGTTCTTCAAATGTTATTCCCGAAAAGCTTACAACTAATTTTGCCAGCGCCATTGTTTTCGGAACAGCTGCCCAGGTAGCAGACGACGATGAAAAGAGTGCCGCACTTATGTCAATTGTTGAAAAATACGCTCCCGAACATATCGAAGCCGGCAAGAAATCAGTTGAAATGAAGTTAAAAATTACCGATATTTACAAAATTACAATTGACCAGCTGAGTGGAAAAGCTTCAAGATAATATTGTTTTGTACATAGAATTAAGCCGTCGGCACTGCCGGCGGCTTTTTTGTATACAATATCAATTTAAATCACATTTCAGTCCATGAAAGCGTTGGCTTTTGTAAAGGCATCCTTTGTGGCGTTATGTATTCTTCCGCCCTTATTTGCATCGCCTATTACAACAACCTTGTCAAACTCTTCCTCGAACTTTTCCACAAAGCCTTTGACAGGAGCTACACCCAATGATACTACTGCGCTGTCGCAGAGTATCTCCGATACCTTGCCGTCGGAAAGGCTCTCAATTACTACTGCGCCATCCTTAATTTCAAGGAGCTTATGCGATGTATAGCATACGGGCTCATGGGACATTATGTCGGCAACGATATATTTCTTGATAGGGCCGAATACTCCGGGGCCAATGTCCGGAAGCATTTCGATTGCTGTAAGCTTACAGCCCTCGTCGCCCAGCTTTTCCAGAACCTCAAGACCTGTAAGGCCAGTACCGATAACAGCAACATTGTCCGATACTTTAACCTTATCAAGAAGGATTTCCTCAGGCTTATAGGCCTTCTCAATTCCGGGAATAGGCGGATTAACGGGAACAGCACCCGAAGCAATGAATACTCCGACCGGTTTGTATTTCTTAATGTTCTCCGGTGTGGCCTCAGTATTAAGCACAACCTCTACGCCGGCATTGTCTATGAGGGTTTTCATTGTTTTAACGTATTCTGTTATAACATGCTTGCCCTTAGCCTTGTCGGCAACATTGAGTGTTCCGCCGAGGGCTTCCTTTTTCTCAATAAGTGTTACTTTGAAATCTCTTTCGGCAAGCACAAGCGCAGCTTCCATACCGCCGGGGCCTCCGCCGATAACAACAACCGGTCTGCTGTTGCCGTTCTTCTTAACTTCCTTATATAAATACTCCACACCGAGGCGGGAGTTAATTGAACACTCAATAGGCATATCTGCCATAAGTCTTTCACGGCAGTACATACAGCCGATACATTTAACAATCTCGCCTGAACGGCTCTCTTTAGCCTTGTTTACAAACTCGGGATCCGCAAACTGGCTTCTGCCAAGGCCTACGAAATCGCTTACGCCCTCTTCAAGGAGCTGTTCTGCCCATTTAGGATTTTTGATTGTGTTCGTGGCAATTACAGGAATAGAAAGGTTTTCCTTGAATGTCTTTGCAACGTGCTTTTTCCAGCCGGGCTCAAATGAATAGGGATCGCAGTTGGCATCGCCGTTTTGTGCACAGCCGTTGGAAACGTTAATATAGTCAATTTTATTCTCGAGGAATTTAACTATTTCAAGATTGTCCTCAAGAGTATTATGTCCCTCGACCATTTCGTCGCCGCTTATTCTGAGGCCGACAACAAAGTCAGGTCTTACAACCTTTCTTATTCCATCTATAATTTCTGTTGTAAAGCGGGTTCTGCCCTCAACATCTCCGCCATACTCGTCTGTGCGCTTGTTGTAGTATTTGCTGAAGAACTGGGCAATAAGGTATGAATGTGCCCCGTGGAGCTCAACGCCGTCATAACCGGCCTTCTCACACCTAACGGCGGCATCTATAAACTTCTGCTGAACAGCCTTGATTTCATCAACGGTCATTTCCTTGGGAACAGCTGCTCCGGGTGCGGCAGGGATTCCGCTCGGTGAAAGGGACTGTCTTCCGGTAAGTGCCGGCTTTGAAGTCATTCCGCCGTGATGTATCTGGGCAAATATTTTACAGTCATACTTATGTACGGAATCTGTAAGCCTTTCCAGTCCGGGAATATGGTAGTCCCTAGCGGCTCTTATGTTTCCGATTGTGGGAATGCTGTCAACATCGTCAACACCAGTGTATTCGTTGATTATAAGACCGATTCCGCCTCTGGCTCTTTCAGAATAATATTCTATTATTCTGTCAGTTGCCATTCCGTCCTTGTCGGCATAAACTGTACCCATGGGCATCATTACGCACCTGTTTTTGATTGTAATTCTGCCGATTGTGCCCTTTTCAAAAAGCTTTTCGTAACCCATTTAAAACCCTCCTGACATTATTAAAGTGATTCATATTTATTCTAATCATAAACCTCAGCTCATAAAGTCATAACTTTAGAGTCTAACATAATCTTACCATATAGTTAGTTCTTCGGCAAATATTTTAGCAAAAAAATAGGCACTTTATTTCACAGAGCGCCCAAATATATATTCACTTTTCCCTTTTGCCGTCTTTTATTCCTGAAGTTTTTCACATTCATTATTTTCTTCATTAAATTCATCCGGTTTTTCAGCTTTGGGGATTTTATGTCCCATTATTATATCCCGTATGCCGGTTACGATATTTACGCCAATCATAATGGCGGCGCATCTGACAATAGCTTCATAGTTGACCATTATATAAGAGTATAATCTAATTATACCCGCAGCCATGGCCAAATTCCAAATGGAAAAAGCCAGCGACAAGCCTATTCTTATAACAGCGTCAATGTACAGCTCCGATTTTGAATAATTGTTTTTGCTCGGCGAAGCTATGCAGAGCATGTCTATGCACACTCCAAACAGCAATGTAAATACAAAGCTCATTATTACATTCTGCACCCAATCATCTCTATAAAGGTCAACTTGGTTGTAAATATTTATTGATACTACCGTCATTACTACTGCCAGTACTTCAAACAGTATGGTTTTTAAATATAGTTTTTTCATGTTCTGCCCCCTTATTTTCCACTACTTCAGCCTGTTATTTCTGGTAAAAGTATACAGTCAATGCCATTTTTCGTCAATAAAGCTTAAAGTATCTTAAGAAAGTTGTAAGCATTAGCACTAACTACTGCTTAACAGAGCCAAACTTAATTCGGCATTAAAAGAAGCACGGCGTTTCCGCCGTGCTCCCATCCCTAATTTATATAAACTTACTCATTCATATCAATTTTATTATTTAAATTTCTTTCCTCTTTCATCGCATTCCTTGATAGCGGCAATGAATTTCTCCTTTGTTACTTCATAAGGAACACAAGTCCACTCTCTAGACTGAGCAGTTCTGTCAGCAATAGCCTGGAGGTCGTCATCTGTGATCTCGATATCAGCCATGCATAAAGGAAGTCCCATTTCCTTATGGAAAGCCATAATCTTGTCGCATTCGTCATAGTTCTTGTCATATACGAGAAGAACAAGGCTTCCGAATGAAACTACTTCTCCATGGAGATGGTTCTGCGTGCAGGCAGGGATAACGGATGTTCCGTTGTAGAAGCCATGAGCCAGTGAGCTGTTGTAGTAGTAGTCGTTTTCTGTAGTCATGAAGTTAGATACCATACCTGTTGTGATAATGATATCAAGTGCAACCTGCTCAAGCTCAAATGAATCTGCGCTGTTCTTGCAGTCTTCATAAGCTTTCTTGCCATATTTGATAAGAGGATCAATACAGATAAGGCTGAGCTGATTTCCCATAAGAGGTGTATGATCAACTTCGTGTCCTCTGATAGCAAGCTGAGCCTCGAGCTCCTTGGAAATAGCATCGCCGATTCCTGCCCAGAACATGTTTGCAGGTGAATCAGCAATTATCTTAGTGTTGATAAATACATGCTCAGCGGGTGTTTCGGCATAGAAGTAGTTGTTTACTCTTCCGTCCGGATAATAGATAACGGCGATTGATGTAGTAGCTGCGCAGTTTGAACCCAGTGTAGGGAATGTAAAGAAGGGCTTGTCAAGTCTTTCTTTAACTATTTTGCTTGTATCCATTACACGTCCGCCGCCTACAGCAAAAATCATATCTGCATTTTTAACAGCATCAAGCTTCATAAGCTCTTCGGCATTCTCATAGGAAGCCTCTCCGCCGTACCATATAAAGTCAGTAATTTCAACATCAGAACCAGCTATACCATCTAATAGTGCATCTTTGGCCTTTTCCATTGCAGTTTTTCCGCCGATAACAACGGCCTTTTTTCCGTACTTTCTTGTTACCCAAGGGATTTCTTTATAACAGTCAACTCCTACGCTGTAATTTGGAATAAAAATGTGATAACCTTTCATTTAAATGCACTCCTTTTAATAATTTTAGTTGGTATATTTGGATTTATATATTATCCCAGCCGGTGCTCCATTGCACCGGCGGAAAAGTTTCTGATTAGATTATGTTTGTTAGTTTTAATATTGGTTTTTGTTATTAGTTTTTAGGTACGGGAACTGTCCATCCGAATGGATCTTCTGTACGTCCCCACTGTATTCCTGTTAAGCCTTCATAAAGCATGTTGCAGACAGGTCCTATCTCGTTGTTGTTGATCTTGTAGTCAACACCCTCATAGTGAAGCACACCGATGGGTGATACAACGGCTGCTGTACCTGTTCCCCAAGCTTCCTCAAGAGTACCGTTTTTAACAGCATTGATAATCTCTTCTGCTTCGATAAGTCTTTCGTTTACTGTGATTCCCTTTGAAGCAAGGTAAGCAATGGCGCTCTTTCTTGTGATACCGGGAAGAACTGAGCCAGTAAGCTTCGGTGTGATTACCTCTCCGTTAATCTTGAACATAACGTTCATTGAGCCAACCTCTTCGATGTACTTTCTGTAAACACCATCAAGCCAGAGAACCTGTGTGAATCCGTGAACCTCAGCCTCATGCTCTGCTCTGTTGCTGGCTGCGTAGTTTCCGCCGACCTTGCAGTCGCCTGTACCGCCTCTGACAGCTCTAACGTCCTTTTCCTCGATTGTGATTCTAACGGGCTTAAGTCCCTCTTTATAATAATTTCCAACAGGGCATGTTATAATCATAAACTTAGCCTTCTGGATACCGTGAAGTCCTATGGGCTCGTCACAGCCGAAGCAGAAAGGTCTTACATAAAGCGATGTGCCGAACTCTGAAGGAGTCCAATCCTGCTCAAAAGCAACGAACGTCTCAATAAGGTAAAGTATTGTTTCAGCATCAAGATGAGGCAGGCAAAGTCTGTCGATGGATTTTTCCATACGTCTTGCATTTTCATCAGGTCTGAATAACTGGCATGTTCCGTCAGCCTTTCTGTAAGCCTTCATACCTTCAAATGCGCCTGCGCCATAATGAAGTATTGTTGAGCCGGGGTGCATCATAATAGGTCCGAAAGGAACTATTCTTGCATCGTGCCAGCCGTTTTCGGGATCATAGTCCATTATGAACATATGGTCTGTAAATATGTGGCCAAAGGGAAGGTCTGCCCCTTTGCCGGGTTTTTCCTTAGGATTTTGTGTTCTCTCAATTTTGATGTCCATCTTCATAGTAATGTTCTCCTCTCACAATAGCCGTAAAATTTTTTCTTTTCCTCTCTGCATGAAAAAAGGCTTGCAGCTATGAAGCCGCAAGCCTGAAAAAACAAATTTAAAATGTTTACCTTAAATTACATTAAGGTTAAGCCTTATGTAAGCAAGGAGCCAAACAAACTGTTTCAACTGTTTTTTCTGCACGACACATAGCACTAATACCGCTAATAATAACTAGTGTAATAATGCTGATTGATAGTATGCAGATGTTAATAACAGATGATAACATTATTATTTTTCTCCTTCCTTGCATTTTTAGTTATAGTAACACCATTAAAACCGTTTGTCAACGTAAATTTTCAAATTTCCGCCAAAATTATTTCACGAAGAACTTCCGCACAATTCCAATGTTTTAATACTTTTACACAAAGC
>JAJQDF010000286.1 GCA_021202325.1 Clostridiales bacterium
CCTAAACGGCAAGCGTAATGCGCCCTTTATCTTTTAACAAATATGCTTAAGCATTTTTAGCCATTCTCAGGCTCTCTATCGGAATATTGGCATAAAGCATGGGGACCTCTCCCTCGGACTCCTTTATATGATTCAGCCTTATGTCCAGCTCATCCTCGTCAATTTCCAAATCCCCGGAAATGACATTAAGTATATCTGTTTTCAGCATTTCAAGCACTGTGTAGGAGCAGCCGACTCTGTCATGCACAAGCACAAGCTTAAGCCTGTCCTTGGCAACTCCGCCGCTCCGGGCAGCATTATTTTTCAATACACCGAGAATATCCATAACATCCACATCCTTAAACAGCACTCTCAATCAGCGGGCAAACATTTTTTTGAGCTTTCCGAAAAATCCGTCGTTTTCCTCAAGATTCATGAGCGGAACATCCTCGCCCATTATTCTTGCGGTTATGTTTCTGTAGGCCTGTCCCGACCGGGTGGTATCGTCCGCCACGGCAGGCTCGCCTCTGTTTGTGGTAACGACGATGGCCTCATCATCGGGAACAATTCCGAGTACATCAGCCGACAGTATTTCCTTTACGTCCTCAACGGACATCATGTCGCCTCTTTTCACCATGTCAAACTTTATGCGGTTTACGATAAGCCCGGGATTACTCAAGCCGTTGGCCTCAAGCAGTCCTATTATCCTGTCGGCATCACGCACTGCGCTGACCTCCGGCGTCGTCACTACAACGGCTCTGTCTGCTCCGGCAATGGCATTTTTAAAGCCCTGCTCTATTCCTGCCGGGCAGTCGATTATTATGTACTCAAAGCCCATATCCCTAATGTTTTGGCAGAGCTTTTTCATCTGCTCCGGCGAAACGGCGTTTTTATCCCTTGTCTGGGCAGCCGGCAGAAGATACAGCCCCGGGTACCTCTTGTCCTTAATGAGCGCCTGCTTCAGTCTGCATGAGCCTTCTATTACATCCACAAGATCATATACTATCCTGTTTTCAAGTCCCATCACAACATCAAGGTTCCTGAGCCCTATGTCCGAGTCCACCAGAACCACCTTTTTCCCCTCAAGTGCAAGTCCGCATCCTATGTTGGCCGAGGTCGTCGTTTTTCCTACGCCGCCCTTTCCGCTTGTTACAACTATTACTTCACTCATGTGTTATCCTCCTAGCAAAAGAACATTCCCGCACACGCCGCCCTGAAAGTGCCGGGGCTTTGGTGCAAATAATTATCTTATTTGTATTCTAGCAAAAATATACATGTCAGGCAGTAGTTTTCATAAGCAAATATCAGCCTGTTTTTACAAAATGCGTCATTGGTTATATGCGGATATTATGTTTTCAAGGTTCATCTATGAAATTAAATATTTTGTCTTACTCAGTCAAATAGTTTTCCATATAGCTGCTTGAGGACTCGTAGTTAAGTCCCATATACTCGCCTATTATGTTTCTTGCGGTAACAGCCGCCGGCGAACCGGTAACATCGCCGAAGGGAATCATTACCGTAACCGCAATCTGAGGATCATCATAGGGTGCAAAGCCTACAAACCAAACGTGGGAGCTCTTGTTTTCGCTCTCCTCGGCCGTACCTGACTTGGCAGCCACATCGATGGAGAAATTCTTGAATACATTTCTCAATGTACCGCTTGTTCCCTGGGTAACAAGCCTCATGCCTTCGTATACCGCATCCAGATATTCCTGCTCAATCTCAATTACGTTTTCAACTTCCTCTTCCACTTCTTCTGTGGCGCTTCCGTCGGCGCTTCTCACCTTATCAACAAGGTGCATTTTGTATCTTGTGCCGCCGTTGGCGAGGGTAGCTATATATTTATTCATACTGGCCGCCGTAAAGCTGTTTACGGACTGGCCAATGGCCGCACGGATAGTGTCGCCCGATGTCCATCTTGTCTGACTTGCCGTAGCTTCAGGGTTCTGCCATTTCATAATTTCCTCCTTATACGAAGGGGAAGCCATGGAAGGCTCACTCTCGCCTATCTCAACTCCCGTTGCAGAGTTAAGGCCGAAGGCATCCATATACTCATCCAGTATTGTTATTCCCTTAAGGCTTGTCGGATCGTCAGTTTCGCCGCCGAGAAGGTATCCCACGGTATAGAAGAAATAGTTGCAGGAAACCTCCAGCGCATGGGATACATTTATGGAGCCATGGGTTGCGCCGCTGTTTGAATAGAGCCAGCAGCGGGCATAGGGCGTTCCGGCATCGGTAAAGAGTCCGTGGTCGGTTATGGTAGTCGTTGTGTCTATTACTCCGGTTTCCAGTCCGGCTATGGCCGTTATCATCTTAAGGGTTGAGCCCGGCGCCTTTTTCTGCATAAGCGGTCTGTTTACAAGGGGTGTTGCGGGATCCTCCAGCAGCTTATTATAATACTCGTTGTTGAATGTATTTACAAGCTCATTGTTATCGTAGGACGGGTAAGTTACCAGTGCCAAAACCTCGCCGGAATTGACATCGGACACAACCACCGAACCGGTACAGGGATCCAGCTTAGTTTCTGCCGGTGTCAGGTCTCCGCTTTGAAGCTTATCTATTATTACCGTAAACGGAGTCAGCTCGCCGGTGATTATCCTTGCCATATAGTCGTCATCTGCCGTAATAATACCCTGCTCTATCATTACATATATCATCGTAACATAGGAAATTGTGCCGTCATCAACGGCATTTGTCAGCACCTGCTTGGCCTCTGTTTTCTGATCCGAATCAGTTATGTCTATGTCCTCATCGTAGGCCAGTATAAGATTTTTAAGCACAAGCTGATAGCCGTCCTCGGCCTTCATTATGTCGGTTACCGATATTGTGTTTTCGTCTATCATGGATGTGAACAGCTGCTTCATTGTTACCGGCAGGTCGGTTTCATCCTCGGTTGTAAGCCTTGTTATTATGGCATCGGCAAGGGCCTGCTCAAAATAGTTGTAGGCCGCAATCTGCAAATCCTTATCGATTGTCAAGAAAACATCATTTCCCGAAACCGACGCCTGGGTTTCCAGCGTGCTTATCATTCGTCCCAGGTTGTCAACCTCCATTATCATTGTTCCGTCCTGGCCGTTGAGCTCCAGCTCCATTACCTTCTCAATGCCGCTCTTTCCGATTATATCGCCGGAGGTGTAGCCGTATTCCGCATAGGTTTCCAGCTCGGAGTCGGAAATCTGTCTTATATATCCGATTATGTTGGAGAATATCTCTCCCTCGTCATATACTCTTATGGACTCGGTTTCTATGGATACTCCGGGGAATATAATCTGGTTTTCCTCTATGGCCGCAATTATGCGGTCGTTTATTTCTCTTGCCACGGTTACAGTTTGGTACTGTCTGTACCTCTGCAGATATATCAAATATCTTATTGCCGCAAGCTTCCTCTGCATGGCAGGCGATATGTTCTCCGGTATGTTGAAGAGTTCTATCAGATACTCCATGGATTCCTCGGCATCGTAATCCAGTTCATCGCCCGACATGGATACATCGCTTTTCCAGCTCAATATCTCGCTTTCGCTCTCTATTATGAAATAATAGGGCTCCTCCTCAGAAATGGGCAGCTCGTCTACTATTTCTCCGCCGTAATTTTCAATTGTAAGTATAAGGTCTATGAGCATCATGTTTTTGTCATCTATGTTTATCCCCAATGACACTATGGCTCTTTTTTCATTTTCACTGTAGTCCGAGTCTGTCAGACCGTATTTTTCATAGAGATAGGCCAGCGTTTCCTCACCGGTATAGCTCATCTGTTTTTTGGTAAGGCCTATTGCTTCCTTCCACGCTTCCAGCAAGTCGCCTTCAACAGTGAATTCTCCGCCCCTTGTTATGGGCAGAATATCCTCAACCGCATAGCCGGCAGAAACCAATTTGTTATATAAATATACCGTCTGCTCCTCAAAATCGTCGTAGCTTATTGTAATACTGTCATCCACAGTCACGGAATATGTGGCCTCGTTTGTGGCCAGCGGTCTGCCGTACCTGTCGTATATGTTTCCTCTGGCCGCAGGTATGGTCACTTCCCTTGTAACACTGGCCGTAAGGCTCTCATTGGCCTCCTCGCCGTTTACAATCTGCATGGTGTACAGTTTTACCACAAGCACTATAAATATGGCCACAACGGCAACAAGCATTACAAACAGCCTGTTTTTAAGCAGCTCGCCTACTCTTTCCCTAAATGTTTCCAAATCGCTTCATTCCTTTATCAAAAGGTCAGAAAAGTCTGCGCTTTTCCTTTTCCTTCTTTTCAATACGGTTGTTTATGCTGTAGAGTATCCTGTAAACAACAATAGCCGCAATGCCCGTATAAACCGTCTGCGGTACAATAACGCTGAACAAAAAATAAAAAACATTGTAGTTGTTTTGAAGAAGGAATCCCGTCACATAAATCACTAAGCCCATTATCATGCATGATGCAGCCGAAAGAGTGACCGGCAGCACATAGTTTTCCCTGTAAAAATTCCTGTGGCAAATGCCGCAGAAATAGCCTATCAGCATACAAAGCAGGGCATAAAAGCCCAGCGAATTACCAAAGAATATATCATATATCATTCCGGCGGCAAAGCCCACAGCCATACCGCAGTTCTGTCCCCTCAAAAGGGCGTAGGATACAATAATTGTAATCATCGTATCCGGAATAACTCCCCTTATCTCGATGAACTGCAGAACCGTTGACTGTATTATGAAATTGACAATGAGCACAACAGCGGTAACAATCACATTAAGCATATCACTCTACCTCCGGAAGCTCATCCTTGACATCCATTACCACAAGTACGGTATCCAGATGCTTAAAATCAACCTTAGGCTCAATTATAGCATACTTTGTCAGGCCGTTTTCATCCTGATGAATTTCCTTTACATAGCCTATGCTTATTCCTGCCGGGAAATATTCGCTGAGACTGGACGTAACTATCTCGTCGCCCTCAATTATTTCCGCATCCAGGTCTATATACTCCATTTTGCAAAGTCCCTGGTTCATAAGCTCATGGTCGCCTGTCACAACGCCCAAATCTCCGGTTCTCAGGCTCTCGGCCGACACCGATGAGCGGCTGTCCAGAATACTGTATACGTTACAGTAGGCCGCACTTGTCTTTACCACTCTGCCCACAAGTCCTCCGGAATTTATAACAGCCATGTTTGTCTCTATGCCGTCATTTTCTCCCTTGTCAATAAGAAAGCTGTCATACCATACGCCTGTGTCCTTGGCTATGACATTAGCGCCGGTTGTGTCGTAGCCCTGGTATCTTTGAGCCACCTCAAGAAGGGCCGTCAGCTTTTCATTTTCATCTTCATAGAGGGACAGCCTTGCGTTTTCCGTTTCCAGCTCCTCTATTCTTTCCTTCAGCTCTCTGTTCTCGTCGGCAAGCTCGTTTCTGTGGACAACATCGTTTATCGAATCGTTTACCCAGTTTGTGGCCGAGGTCACCGCCCCTTGGAAGGGTGTAATTACAAAGCCGAACACATCGTCCATGAATCCGGCATTTATTTTTCTTCCGGCCGTAAAAAATGATATAATAGCCAGTACAATTACCGCCAGCGTTATAAGCTGTCTTTTATATTCATTAAAAAATTTCAATTAAAACGCTCCCCATTAAAATTTGGATTTTCTAGGAGAAATAAGCACAGTTTTAAGCTTATCTATATTCTCAAGAACCATTCCCGTACCCATAACAACGCAGTTAAGCGGATCCTTGGCAATATTTACGGGCATACCGGTTTCCTCCGCTATGAGCTTATCAAGGCCTCTCAAAAGTGCGCCTCCGCCTGTGAGGGTGATTCCGCTTTCCATAATATCCGCTGCAAGCTCCGGCGGTGTAGATTCAAGGGTTTGCCTTATTGTGTCAATTATCTCATGGATGGGATCATACATGGCCTTCTGCATTTCGTCGCTTGTTATCGTAACGGTTTTGGGCAGTCCTGTGACCAAGTCTCTTCCTCTTATATCCATTTCCTCAAGGACATCCTTGGGATAGGCTGAGCCTATTGTCAGCTTTATTTCCTCTGCCGTTCTGTCGCCTATGGCCAGGTTATACTCTTTTTTAATATATGCGGCTATATATGAATCCAGCTCATCTCCCGCCACTCTGAGGGATATGCTTGTCACTATTCCTCCAAGGGAAATAACAGCCACCTCACTGGTTCCGCCGCCGATATCTACTACCATACTGCCGGTTGGCTCCTCAACGGGAAGGCCTGCACCAATGGATGCCGCCATGGGCTCCTCAATGAGATAGGCCTCTCTGTCCCTTGCTCCGGCGGCTATTGTGGCCTCCACAACGGCTCTCTTCTCAACCTCTGTAACGCCCGAAGGCACACATACTATAACTCTCGGCTTTGGTCCGAACAGCGACCTTGTATAGGCCTTATCTATAAAATACCTAAGCATTGCCTGGGTAATTGCAAAATCCGCAATTACGCCGTCCTTTACCGGGCGGATAGCGATAATATTCCCCGGTGTCCTCCCTATCATTTCCTTAGCTTCATTACCAACTGCCAAAACCTCGTTGGTATTTGTATTTACCGCCACAACCGACGGTTCGTTCACAACAATTCCCTTTCCTCTTACATATACAAGGGTGTTGGCTGTACCTAAATCTATTCCCATGTCTTTTCCAAACATATAGCTCGCCCCTTCTAAATTAACAAAAATATATTAAACTTACATACTCATGCGGTTATCTCTCATAAATTCATGCGCTAGCGCTCTTTCTTGACTCCTCACATACTCTAATGATGATACACAAATTTCTCCTCATTTCATGTTCTCGAAATTTGTCAACATTCGAACTCCGCTCATTTTGGTTTAACTACTACCAAAATGGCTGCATTCTCATGTTGTTTTCGCTCATAAAGTCAAGAATTCATGCGCTAGCGCTCTTTCTTGACTTTTGACCGAAGTATCATCAGTATACTTTATATTACACTTTTTCCGAATTTTTTTCAATACGATTATAATAATTATGTAAATTTAAGAAAAATTTAATGACTTGGACAAGCTCTGCTGCTCAAAAAAGATATATTCAAAACAGTTTTTAAGTCCCTATGCATTAAAAAAGTCCCTCGGGCTTCCGCCGTTGGGACAATTCTTTATAATCCTGATTTTTTAAGTTTTTTGTTATAAATTATATAGTATACCGTACACAACAGTATGCCGAATACCGTCGATGTCGGCGCCGCAAGGGCAATGTATGTCAGCGATGCATTGGGCTGTATACTCATTATGTACGACATGGGCAGTCTTATAATGAAGGACTGCGCCAAGCCCTGAGCCATTACAAAAAATGACTGGGAGTGCCCGTTGAAATAGCCCATATAGCTGAACAATATGCTGGTAACGACAGCCTCCGGAGCAAAGCCCTTAAGATATTCAAAGGCCTTGACAACAACTGCCGGATCGTCGGTGAACAGTTTCGCAAGAATATCTCCGTGGAAAAATGCGGCATAGAAAATAACTACACCTATGACTCCGCCAAGCATCATTCCGCATTTCATAGCCGACCTTGCTCTGTCCTCTCTGCCGGCTCCGACGTTCTGGGCAACAAATGAAGCCATGGACTGCATTATTGACGAAGGAACAAGCATTACAAAGGCCTGTATTCTCTGCGCCACGCCGTATCCGGAGGAAGCCTCAAGTCCAAGTCTGTTGATAAATGCGCAAAGGGCAAGGAACGTAAGGTTTGTCAAAAACTCCTGGAGAGCCATCGGCGCTCCTACCTTTGTGAATTTAGCTATTTCGCTTGAAAATCTAAGGTCTTTCCTAGTCATTTGGAAAGGAAGCTCTCTTCTCCTTATTATGACAAGGGAAAGTATAACACTTATGGCCTGAGCCGTTACGGTCGCAATAGCTGCTCCGGCAACATTCATCTTAAATCCTGCCACAAGGACCAAGTCGCCTATTATATTGACAACGCAGGCAATGCCTACAAATACAAGGGGAAGTCTGGAATCTCCCAATCCTCTGAATATACTGCTTATAAAATTGTAGAATACAACGAATACAAAGCCTATTCCGCATATGCGCACATATGTGGCCGTCAGATCCAATGCTTCCTCAGGCGCCTGAAGCAATACGGAAATAGGTTTTGCAAACACCGCAAGAACGAATGTAAGCACTACGGCTATTACTAGGAAAAAGCATATGGCGCTTCCTATAAGTCCGCCTATCTTTCTTTCGTTTTTCTCGCCCAAATACCGGCCTATTATTACAGTAACACCCGTTGTGAGGGCGGAAATCGTGAATGTCACCATATTCATAATACTGCTTCCGGTGGAAACGCCTGAAATTCCGGCGGTTGTTCCGAATTTTCCGACCACAATCAAGTCAACGGCGCTGTACATCGCCTGCAAAATTAAAGCTCCCAATATAGGGAACATGAAGGCAACCATCTTATTTAATATACTGCCCTGTGTAAAATCCTGATTTTCGTTCATACTATCTCACCTCAATATACAATTCCGTCAAAAAAGCGTTGCTACTATATTAGACCTATTTTTAATATAATGCAAGTATTAATTAGGTTCAGGTGTGGACACACAGCGCATATTATAAGAAATCGAAAAGCGAAAATGGTAATTC
>JAJQDF010000230.1 GCA_021202325.1 Clostridiales bacterium
CAAATCGGTTTACATAAATCGCTTGAGGAATTCATTTCCGAAAGTGTCAATTAACTAAGATTAAGCCAATGTAGCGGAAAGTTTTCTCCCGGAACTTTTTTCGCTACTGTTTTAGCGGCTCTGCCGCTTACAACCACGGCGGAGCTAAATCCGCATTTTTTCGCCAGCTTTTCGGCCTCGTTAAACTCAAAGCACAGGCCGTCCGTACTATGGGCAGCGCCTAAGAAAATTATCCTGCCGCCGAGCTTTTGCCACTTCAAAAGTATGCTCTCTTCCGGGTACGGGGTTTTTCTGTAGCCCCTGGACATGGCGCCGGTGTTTATTTCCAGTATTTTCCCCTTTGCCGCCAGCCTGCCAAGTGCCTCATCAACCGCCGAAACATATCTGCTGTCGGCTGTATCAAATAGCCTGCCGCCCTCATTGAATTTAGTAACCAGGTCAATATGCCCTATAATGTCAACCTCATCGATTTCCGCCAAACAACAGACCTCTTTGAAATAATCCTCGCAGAAGCCGATAATATCCCCGTCATAGTGCTCCTTTATGCCCTTCAGGAATACTTCCTCGCTTTCATCCACGGGCAGATAGCATCCGTCCTTTTTAACGTAATGCACCGAGCCGATAACGTAGTCAAATCTGCTGAGATTATCCAAATCGGAGAACCTATCCATTTCTATGCCTAAATATATGGGAAGTATATCCTTATATTTCAACTTAAGATTCTTTACATTGAGAATATATTTCTCCGTACTTTCGGCACTCATGCAGTAGGACTCATCGAATGATGTATGGGAATGGCCGGAAAATCCCAGAGCTGTCATTTGTTTTTTTACAGCGGCTTCGGCAATCTCCTCAAGGGTGTTCTTGCCGTCGCAGTATGTGCTGTGTACATGGAAATCGCAGTTTATCATTTAGTCATTTTCTCCTGTTTTACCTTATGGTCGATAACGTGCCTTGAAGCCAGCTCATTTCTGATGTCGTCAAGGGAAATTCCCATCTCTATCATCATAACCATAACATGATAGCAAAGGTCGGAAACCTCGTATATTGTTTCCTTTTTGTCGTCAGCCTTGGCGGCTATAATTACCTCTGTGGACTCCTCGCCGACCTTTTTAAGTATTTTGTCGATACCCTTTTCAAAAAGGTATGTTGTGTATGAGCCTTCCTTTTTCTCAGTCTTTCTGCCCTCGATGAGCTTCATCAGGCCTTCGTATGAGAAATAGTCAATATCGTTGTTTTCGTATACAACATCGTTGAAGCATGAATCTGTTCCAAGGTGGCAGGCCGGGCCGTCCTTTTTAACAAGAACAGTCAGCGCATCTCTGTCGCAGTCGGCAGTGATTCTTACTATGTGCTGATAATTTCCTGATGTTTCGCCCTTTCTCCACAGCTCCTGTCTTGAGCGTGACCAAAAACAGGTTTTTCCCTCCTTCATGCTTATTTCAAGGCTTTCCCTGTTCATATATGCCACAGTGAGCACGTTTTTGCTCTCCGCATCCACAACAACGGCAGGGATAAGTCCCTTTTCGTCAAACTTAAGTTCATTTATATCAAGCATTTTTATATCTCCTTTACAGCCTAACATTTATTCCTTCGCTTCTCAGCGTATTTTTAAGATCCTTTATGCTGACCTCTCCGAAATGGAAAATGGAAGCCGCAAGTCCTGCATCCACCTTCGGAAGGGCTTTGAAAAGCTTCGTGAAATCATCTATACAGCCTACACCGCCGGAAGCAATGACCGGAATAGAAACCGCATCGCATACGGCCTCAAGCATTTCAAGGTCGAAGCCCTGCTTAACGCCGTCGGTATCAATGCTGTTTACGACTATCTCACCGGCACCGTCGGCCACGCACTTCTTTATCCATTCAATGGCATCCATGCCGGTGTTGTCACGTCCGCCTCTGGCAAACACTGTGAACCTGCCGTCCACACGCTTTACATCAACGGAAAGCACAACGCACTGGTCGCCGTATTTTTTAGCCGCCTCATGTATGAGGGAAGGATTTTTTATCGCTCCGGAATTTACGCTGACCTTATCCGCTCCGCATTTCAGCACCCTGTCGAAATCATCGACCGTGTTTATGCCGCCTCCAACGGTGAGCGGTATGAATATCTCAGCGGCGGCTCTTTTAAGTATATCAGTGAAAAGGCTTCTGCCCTCTGCGCTGGCTGTTATGTCATAGAACACAAGCTCATCGGCGCCGCACTCGCTGTAAAAGCCCGCAAGCTCCACAGGGGAGGAAACATCGTTCAGCCCTTCGAAATTTACGCCCTTTACAACTCGGCCGTTCTTAACATCCAGGCAGGGAATAATCCTTTTTGTTATCATTTGCCCTTACCTCCTGCCGCAAGAACCGCTTCTTTTAGGTCGAGTGTACCCTCATAAAGCGCCTTGCCGAGTATAGCTCCGTACATATTCATATCGGCGAGCCTCTTTATATCTTCCAGTGATGAAACACCGCCGGAAGCTATTATGTTTATGTCAAATGTTTCATTAAGCTCCTTATAAAGCTCTATATTTGTTCCGCCGAGCATACCGTCCTTTGAAATATCAGTGCAGATAATTGTTTTTACGCCCATCTTTTCGAGGTGCCTGCAGAACTCAAAGCATTTTATCTCCGTTGTTTCGAGCCAGCCCTTTATGGCCAGAAGGCCGTCCCTTATGTCAACACCAACGGCTATTTTTTCGCCGTAGTTTTCAACGGCACGTCTGAGGAACAGTGGATCTCTTACCGCCGCAGTGCCAAGTATTACCCTTGCCACACCGGCATCAATATATTTTCTTATAACAGCGTTATTTCTTATTCCACCGCCTATTTCTACCTTCATATCGGTTTTGTCGATTATGGCCTTGACCGTATCGAAATTGGCGTTTGTGCCGTCCTTTGCGCCCTCAAGGTCCACGACATGGAGATATTCGGCGCCGCTTTTTTGGAATTCTTCGGCAAAAGCCGGCGGATTGTCGCTGTAGACTTTCATTAGGTTGTAATCGCCCTTAGAAAGGCGCACGGCTGAGCCGTTATATAAATCTATTGCAGGAAGTATATACATAGCTGTTTCCTCCTTTTATATCTCGCAGAATGCCTTAAGAATATTAAGGCCGACCTTTCCGCTTTTTTCCGGGTGGAACTGTGTTCCGTATACGTTTTTGTTCTCCGCCGAAGCTGTAAGCATTGCGCCGTATTCGGCACAGGCAGTTGTGTTTCCCTCGCAGTCTGCCGCATAGAACGAATGGACGAAATAAACGCAATCGCCCTCGTCGGTGTACTTATATATATCGCTTTTTTCCTTATTTTTAGGGAAAATAAGGCCGTTCCAGCCGATATGGGGTATTTTATAGTCCTTAGGAATTACATCGGCTATGGGCTTAACACTGCCCTTTATGAGGCCAAGTCCCTCATGCTCGCCGTACTCATAGCTTTTTTCAAAAAGCAGCTGCATGCCTAAGCATATGCCAAGTATTGGCTTGCCCTTCTCAGCCTGTTCCTTAACTACTTTGTCAAGGCCGGTGTTCTTCAGCTTTTCGGCGGCATCGCCGAAGGCGCCAACCCCCGGCAGTATTATTCTGTCGCACTCATCTATTATTTTGGGATCGCCTGTCACTACGGCCTCTTTGCCTATGAAAGCAAAGGAGCTTTTGAGCGAAAACAGGTTTCCAACTCCGTAATCGATTATCGCAATCATCAAAGCACTCCCTTTGTGGATGGTATTTCATCAGCGTATCTTCTGTCAATCTCCGTGGCCGCTCCAAGAACTCTGCCCAGCGCCTTGAATGTTCCCTCTATTATATGGTGGGAATTCCTGCCGTCAAGCTGTTTAACATGGAGGCTCATAGGGCAGTTCCTAACAAGGGCATACAAAAATTCCTCGGTAAGCTCCGTATCGAATGTGCCAACCTTTTCCGTGGGAATATCAAGACCATAGCCCAGATACGACCTGCCGCTTATATCTACGGCGCACATTATAAGCGCCTCATCCATGGGCAGAATGATATCGCCGTAGCGCTTTATTCCCTTCATGTCGCCCAAAGCTTCGGTAAAGGCCTTGCCAAGGCAAATACCTATGTCCTCCACGCTGTGATGGTCGTCAACATCAACGTCGCCTTTGCAGCTAACGTTGAGGTCAAATCTTCCGTGACGGGAGAAAAGAGTCAGCATATGGTCGAGGAATCCGACACCTGTATTTATGTCGCTTTCTCCTGTTCCGTCAATATTGAGGCTGAGATAAATGTCGGTCTCAGCAGTTTTTCTTTTAATTTCAGCCGTTCTCATTTTGCCGCCTCCCCTTCGGTTATGCGTTTCACTTCAGCAATAAAAGCTTCCATCTGCTCTCTTGTGCCTATGGTTACTCTGATATAATCCTTTATTCTTTCCTTTGTGAAGTGGCGGACAAGTATGCCGTTTTTCTTAAGCTCCTTGTAGAGCTTTTCTCCGTCAATTTTATCCGTCCTGGCAAATATAAAGTTTGTCTTTGACGGAAGGACTTCAAAACCCAGCTTTACAAGCTCCGCCGTCGTATATTCTCTGTTTTCTATTATCTTCTTGCAGTTGTCACTGTAATATTTTTCATCGTTCAGGCAGGCCTCTCCGGCTAAAAGAGTGAGCCTGTTTATATTGTAGGGATTGGTCGAATATTTTATCTTTCTTAAGTCGGCCGTAAGCTCCTTTGAGCCTATGGAAAATCCCAGACGGCCTCCGGCCAGTGAACGGGATTTCGAATATGTCATTACAACAAGTATGTTGTCATATTTTTTCACCAGTTCCACAGCGCTTGTTCCGCCGAAATCCACATAGGCCTCATCAATGACCACAACATTGTTGGGATTGGTCTTCACTATGTCCTCTATCTCCTCCACCGTCAGGCTCATGCCTGTGGGAGCATTGGGATTGGCTATAAATACCGCCCTGTTTATGCCCTTATAATCGTCTGGACATATTGAGAAATCCTCCTTAAGGGGAATAACCTTTGCATCTATGCCGTGAAGCTCGGCAAAAACCTCATAAAATCCGTATGTAATATCGGCAACGGCCGCTCCGTCCTGGCTAAATGCCATAAATGCGAAGTTCAGAACCTCGTCGGAGCCGGTGCCGACAAATATGTTTTAATTTTCTACGCCGTATGTTTTGGCAAGCCTTTTAACAAGCGCCTTGCACTCCGGATCGGGATAAAGCTCCAGTTTATCAATTTCAGCCCTGTTTACTGCCTCGGCAACCTTCGGCGACGGCGGAAACGGAGATTCGTTTGTATTCAATTTAATGTATTTCATGTCCGTAGGCTGTTCGCCGGGAACATATTCCTCCAGCTGAGCGTATTTTCCATTCATAAATCTGCTCATGTTCAGCCCTCCTTATATTCCTGCCTTATCGAATCTTACGAGTGCCGAACGTGCATGGCCGCTCAAGCCTTCCTTTTCAGCAAAATAGGCTATGTCGTCGCAAACCTTGGAAAGCGCCTCGCCGGTATAGTATGTGAAGGCAGATTTCTTAACAAAATCGTCCACCGACAGAGGACTTGAAAACTTAGCTGTTCCGCTTGTCGGCAGTGTATGGTTCGGGCCTGCGAAATAGTCGCCCAATGCTTCGGGGCAATTCTTTCCGAGGAATATCGAGCCTGCGTTTTTCACCCTGTCCAAATAATCGAAGGGGTTGTCCACACAAAGCTCCAAATGCTCAGGGGCTATCTCGTTGGCTATTTCAATGGCCTGCTCTATGGAGTCGGCTATTATTATTTTTCCGTTGTTTTCTATAGAAGGTCTGGCTATCTCCTCCCTAGGAAGAAGGGAAAGCTGTCTGTCTATCTCCGCCGCTGTCTTTTCGGCAAGGTCCTTGCTGTTTGTTACAAGTACAGCGCTGGCAAGCTTGTCATGCTCAGCCTGGGAAAGCATATCTGCGGCCACAACCTTAGGATTGCAAGTTCCGTCGGCGATAACAAGTATTTCACTGGGACCTGCAATCATATCTATATCCACAAGTCCGAAGACCTGCTTTTTGGCCTCTGCCACAAAGGCATTTCCGGGGCCCACTATTTTATCAACCTTGGGTATGGTCTCCGTTCCGTATGCAAGAGCCGCAACGGCCTGGGCTCCGCCGACCTTGAATATTCTGTCGGCACCGGCTATTTTTGCGGCAGCAAGTATTACGGGATTTATTTTACCGTTTTTGGCCGGGGATGTCATTACTATTTCTCCGACACCGGCTATTTTTGCCGGAATAATGTTCATAAGCACCGTTGAAGGATAGGCCGCAGTGCCGCCGGGCACATATATTCCTGCCCTTTGAAGGGGTGTAACCTTCTGACCGAGTACAACTCCGTCCTTTTCGGCAATTACAAAGCTGTTTCTCACCTGATGCTTATGATAATCGTATATGTTGGCTTTTGCCTTCTTTATTACCTCTATGAAATGGGCATCCACCGAAGCAAACGCCTCTTCTATTTCTTCATCAGTCACCTCAAGATTATCGGTTACGGTTCCGTCAAACTTTTCGCAGTATTTGAACAAAGCCTTATCCTTATTTTCCCTGACATCGGCAATTATCCCTGCGACCGTTACCTCCACGCCTGTGGCCGACATTCCTCTGGCAAATATTTCATCACTGCTTGTATTGGAATAATCCATTATCTTTATCATCAGATATCACTCCCGAACACTACATATTTCATTTATTCTGTCACAGATTCCCATGATCTCGTTGTTTTTGAATTTATAGCTGACCTTATTGGATATAAGTCTTGCGCTTATGGGAAGGATTTCCTCCAGTACCTCAAGGTTGTTTTCCTTGAGTGTTGTTCCTGTCTCAACTATATCAACTATAACATCGCTCATCTTAAGGATGGGCGCAAGCTCAATTGAGCCGTTGAGCTTAATTATATCAATCTGACGGCTCTTTTCAGCATAATAGGTTTTTGTTATATTGGGGAACTTTGTCGCAACTCTGAGGGTTCTGGCCGTATTGTCCCGGAAACCCTTATGTCCGGCAACGCACATACGGCATTTTCCCATATTCAGGTCGGCAAGCTCGAACACATCCGGCTCGTATTCCAGAAGTATATCCCGGCCGGCAACGCCAATGTCCGCCGCACCGCGCTCAACATATATAGCTACATCCGACGGTTTTACCCAAAAATATCTTACTCTTGTTTCCTCATTTTCAAATATAAGCTTTCTGTTTGTTTCCAATATGGACGGACAGCTGTATCCTGCCTCGTCAAATATTTTATAAACGTTTTCACCAAGGCGTCCTTTCGGAAGGGCCACATCAATCCACTGTCTCAACGTTCTCAAGCCCCCTTTCATCTATACGGACAATTCTTTTATATCTGCCGTTTGGCGGCAGCTTGCTCAAAACGGACACCGTTTCTCCCTCAGCCACTATTTCCATGACTGTTTTGGCAACATCATCCGCCGCCTGAGAACCGTCATTTATAACAAGGACATCGGCATCGTATTCCTCATCATCGGCATTGAGCCAATCCAGCATATCAAGATAGAGAGCAAACCCTATTGCACCGGCATTTTTTCCAAGCTTTTGAAGAAGCTTATCATATCTTCCGCCGGAAAGTATATTTGAAGGGATTCCGGCAACATAGCCCTTGAATACTATGCCATTATAGTAGCTCATGTCGTTTATTATTGAAAAGTCAATATTTATATTTTTCTCACAGCCGCAGACCTTGAGCATATTGTAAATTCCTTCAAGCTCATCTATTACGCTGTCTGTATTGTTGTTTATGCTGAGCTTTTTAAGCTCCATAATTACCTCATCGAAGGGGCCGTAAAGCGAAGCCAGCTTAACAGCCTTTTCTGTCAGGCTGACACCCAAGCCGAACTCTGCGCAGGCTTTCTTTATACCGATTGAATTTTTGGCATTGACATAGCTTAAAAGCACTTCCCTTTTATTCTCGGGTATTTCCTTGAAAAGCTCCGTAACAAAGCCGGTATGCGATATATCAAGTATATAGTTTTCGGAAATAAGCTCAAGGCTCTTAGCCGCCAGCATGAGCACCTCGCCCATGGAATAAAGGTCAATGTCATCCATACATTCCAGGCCGGTCTGCATAATCTCCTTGAACTCGTTGCCGTCCTTCCTGGCACGGTAAACGTTCTCGCTGTAGTAAACCTTCTGCGTTCCGGCGGTATCCTTAACGTTTTTTGCTATTGAAAGCGTAACGTCGGGCTTAAGCGCCATAAGCTTCCCGTTCAAATCTGTAAAAGTAATGATATTGCTGTTTTGAAGGAAATTCTTATTTTCTGCATAGAGGTCATATTCCTCAAACTTACTCATTTTGTACTGTTTATATCCGAAGCACTTATACAGGTTTTTGAAACGCAGTATAGTTTCTTCATTAT
>JAJQDF010000238.1 GCA_021202325.1 Clostridiales bacterium
GATATTAACTGTATAAGATACAAAGATTGAGAGGAAAATGTTCTTGAATATCAAAACATTAATCGGGGAAACAACAGAATATGATAAGAAGGTAATGCTAGAAGAAAAACACCCTAAGAGCTGGTTGAAAAGTGTAAGAGCTTTTGCTAATAGTATTGGAGGAGCCCTCATTTTTTGAATTTCTGATGATGAGCAATTAATTGGCCTTATAAATGCAAAGGACACAGCTGAAAAAATCAGCGAAATGGTCAAAATGCGAATGGTTCCTATACCACAGGTGATTTTAGAAATATATCGGGAGAATGGAAAGGACTTTATTATTTTACGAGTCCCTGCCGGTAACGAAACACCATATTATTATGTAGGAGATGGAACGAGAACGGCTTTTGTGCGCATAGGTAACGAAAGTGTTGCAGCAGCAGCTGCTGATCTTCGCCGCTTGGTTCTTCGAGGAACGTTAAGAACTTATGATAGTTTGAGATCTCCTTATCATTACAAAGAGTTTTCATTTACAAGATTGCGTTCGGTTTACCGTTTACGTACAGGTCATGATTTGGAGAAATCGGATTTTGTTTCTTTTGGGCTGATGGATGAAGATGGAATGCTTACAAATGCTGGAGCTTTGTTGGCAGATGATTCTCCTATACGGCACTCCCGACTGTTTTGCACTCGCTGGTATGGGTTGGATAAGGCTTCTGGCGTTGTAGAAGCTTTGGATGATAAAGAGTATAGCGGCAGTTTAGTTTCTTTACTTCAGTATGGTGAAGACTTCATAAAAAATAATACAAAAAAACGATGGAAAAAAACACCTGATGGCAGAATTGAGATGCCGGATATTCCGGAGAGAGCGGCACTTGAGTGCTTTGTAAATGGACTGATTCATCGTGATTATCTTGAAACAGGAAGTGAAGTCCATATTGATATTTTTGATGACCGTATGGAAATTTATTCTCCTGGAGGCATGTATGACGGAACTTTTGTGCAGAACCTAGATACAGACTGCGTACCATCCAAACGCCGCAATCCGATAATTGCTGACATTTTCAGCAGAATGAATTATATGGAGCGCTGTGGCAGCGGCTTCAAAAAGATTAAAAGTGATTATTATGCGGCATTTAATTATCTTCCGCAACTGGAACCTAAGTTTTATTCTGATAATTCATCGTTTTGGGTAACGTTATATAATTTGAACTATCATGTACCAGTTGAAAAATCAGGAAATGCTATATTTGATGAAAGAAAACCTGCGTTTGACGCTCAAAAAGCTACGTTTGAAACACAAAAAGCTATCTTTCAAAGATGCATTTCAGAACTGGATGTAAAACGCCCTACGAAAGAAAAAATACTTAAGATTTATGAAGCAATAGGTTATACTCAGCCGTTTGGTAGGGCCGAGATTATGAAAATTGTGTCAGTATCTTCTTATTCTGCCGGAGAATTAATTAAAAAAATGAAGGCAGCAGGTATGATAGAGAATGTAAAAGGAAGAGGAAAAGGCAAATATAAGTTTGTTTTAAAGTCAGAATAAAGAATCTATGCAGAAACAGTATGAGTTTAAGCATTGAAATATATACTTTAGGAAATTTTCGTTGATAACAGACGATGAAATATGCCTAAAAGAAAGAATTTCTATGATTCATAACAAATTTAACGCAAATATTAATTTTTATGATAATATTTCGGAGGTGATTTTTGTGCGTTCAGGACAAAAACCATTCATTATTCATAGCAGATATAAACCCACAGGCGATCAGCCTGAGGCAATAGAGAAGCTGGTGGCCGGATTTAAGGAAGGCAAAAAGTTTCAAACCCTTCAAGGGGTTACCGGAAGCGGAAAAACCTTCACTATGGCAAATATTATTGTCGGTTTGCAGAAGCCGACATTGGTTATAGCCCACAATAAAACATTGGCTGCCCAGCTTTACAGCGAATTTAAGGAGCTTTTTCCTGATAATGCTGTGGAATATTTTGTGTCCTACTATGACTATTATCAGCCGGAAGCATATGTGCCGAGCACCGATACATATATAGAGAAGGATTCGGCAATAAACAATGAAATAGATAAACTGCGTCATTCGGCAACATCGGCTCTTTTTGAAAGGGACGATGTGCTTGTTGTGTCCAGCGTTTCGTGTATATACGGTTTGGGCGATCCGGAAGAATATAAGAGTATGTCGCTCTCACTGAGAACCGGAATGGAAAAGGACAGGGATGAAATACTGAAACGCCTTGTGGAGCTGCAGTATGACAGAAACGAAATTGAGTTTGAAAGAAGCACATTTAGAGTTAGGGGCGACGTTGTGGAGATATTCCCGGCCGCTAACAGCGAAAGTGCCATCAGAGTTGAATTTTTCGGCGATGAGATAGATAAAATTTCTGAAATAGATGTTGTAACGGGCAATGTAATAGGAACAAGGGAGCATGTTGTCATTTTCCCGGCTTCCCATTATGTTACATCCAAAGAAAAAATGGATATTGCACTCGTCAATATAGAACAAGAGCTGAATGAGAGATTGGCGGAGCTTAGGAGAGAGGATAAGCTGCTGGAGGCGCAGAGGCTTGAGCAGAGAACAAGATATGACATAGAAATGCTGTCGGAAATGGGATTCTGCACCGGTATTGAAAACTATTCAAGACATCTTGAGCTGAGACAGCCGGGCAGTCCTCCGGGAACACTGCTGGATTTCTTCCCTAAGGACTTCCTTATTATAGCGGATGAGTCCCATGTTTCTGTTCCTCAGATAAGGGGAATGTATGAGGGCGACCGCTCAAGAAAAACAACCCTTGTTGAATACGGCTTTAGACTGCCTTCGGCACTGGATAACAGACCGCTTAAATTCAATGAGTTTGAAAGCAAAATAAACCAAATGCTTTTTGTTTCGGCCACACCTTCAAAATATGAGGCTGAGCATTCCGAGCAGACTGTTGAGCAGATAATAAGGCCGACAGGACTGCTTGATCCTGAAATTACGGTGAAGCCGGTACAGGGACAGATTGACGATTTGATAAGCGAAGTAAACAAAACCGTGGCCAACGGCCATAAGGTGCTTGTGACAACGCTGACCAAAAAAATGGCCGAAAGGCTGACGGATTATATGACCGAAATGGGCGTAAGAGTAAGATACCTACATTCGGATATAGATACACTGGAAAGGCTTGAAATAATAAGAGACCTGCGAATGGATGTTTTTGATGTACTTGTGGGCATAAATCTGCTGAGAGAAGGCCTTGATATTCCCGAGGTTGCCCTGGTGGCAATACTCGATGCCGATAAAGAGGGCTTCCTCCGTTCGGAAACAAGCCTTATACAGACTGTAGGCCGTGCCGCAAGAAATTCGGAAGGCAGAGTAATAATGTATGCGGATGTAATGACCGAGTCCATGAGCAGAGCAATATACGAAACAAACAGAAGGAGAGCCATACAGAAGCAGTATAATGAGGAGCATGGCATAACTCCGCAGACAATTCAGAAAAAGGTCTATGATATAATCCAGGCAACGAAGAATGTCGATGAAAAATCCAAGAAAACTCTTGAAAAGGATTATGAATCGATGGATGTAAAAGAATTGTGCAAAGAAGCGGCAAAGGTTGAAAAGGAAATGAAGAGAGCCGCCGCAGAGCTCCAGTTTGAGAAAGCGGCAGAATTCAGAGACATACTTATTGAAATCAAAAAACATGTAAACGGTGATTGAAATGGCAAAAAACATTATTGAAATAAGGGGAGCCCGCTCCCATAATCTGAAAAACATAAATTTAAATATACCGAGGGATAAATTTGTTGTATTTACCGGCGTGTCAGGCTCGGGAAAAAGCTCCCTTGCATTTGATACAATATACGCCGAAGGACAGAGGAGATATGTTGAATCACTGTCATCATATGCACGCCAGTTCCTTGGACAGATGGACAAGCCCGATGTGGACTATATAGGTGGACTTTCTCCGGCAATAAGCATTGACCAGAAAACCACAAACAATAACCCCAGGTCTACCGTTGGAACAGTTACGGAAATCTATGATTATTTCCGTCTGCTCTTTGCCAGAGCGGGAACACCCCATTGTCCAAAATGCGGCAGAGAAATAAAAAAGCAGACCGTTGACCAGATAGTTGACCAAATAATGCAGTTTCCCGAAAACAGCAAAATACAGCTTTTGGCGCCGGTTGTAAAGTCCAGAAAGGGAGAACATACAAAAATACTTGAAGATGCCAAGAAAAATGGTTATGTCCGTGCGAGAATCGACGGAGAGGTAGTGGAACTGTCTGATGAAATTAAGCTTGATAAGAACAAGAAACATGTAATTGAAATTGTTGTAGACAGGCTTAAGGTAAAGGACGGAATACAAAAAAGGCTGTCGGATTCAATAGAAATAACTTCGGCGCTTTCGGGCGGAACGGTTGCCGTTGACATAATAGGCGATAGAACAGTTATATTCAGCGAAAATTTTGCCTGCCCGGAATGCGGCATAAGCATACCGGAGATAGAGCCCCGTTCCTTTTCGTTTAATAATCCCAGCGGAGCCTGCCCCGAATGTGCCGGACTTGGAATGCTTAAGAAGTTTTCACCGGAGCTTTTAGTGCCCAATACTAAGCTTAGTATAATGCAGGGAGCCATTACCGCACCGGGATTTAATTCGGTAAGCACCGGCGGCAAGATGAGCACAGAGCTTTTCAAGGCTCTTGCAAAAAAATATGATTTCAGTCTGGATACGCCCTTTGAGGAGCTTTCCGATGATGTTAAGAACATAATTTTCTATGGTACAAAGGGCGAAAAAATAAAAATAGAGTACATGAGCGCCAAAGGCCCCAGTTACTATGAGTATTCCTTTGACGGCGTTATCGGAAACCTGCAGAAAAGATATGATGAAACCTCGGAAACAATGAGGGGCGAGCTTGAGCAGTATATGATGGAAATAGAATGTCCGGCCTGCCATGGAAGAAGGCTCAAGCCGGAAATACTGGCCGTAACCTTCGGCGGAAAGAATATTTCTGAAATAACCGAAATGAGTATTACTGATATAAAGGAATTCTTTGACTCAGTTAAGCTTTCGCCCAGGGAAAGCATGATTGCCGACAGAATACTTAAGGAAATAAATGCAAGAATAGGTTTCTTAATAGATGTTGGCCTGGATTATCTTACACTGAGCCGTTCGGCTGGAACACTCTCCGGCGGTGAGTCCCAGCGTATAAGACTGGCAACTCAGATAGGCTCAGGTCTTGTAGGTGTGGTATATATACTCGATGAGCCGAGCATTGGCCTTCACCAAAGGGACAATGATAAACTTATTGCCACGCTTAAAAACCTTCGTGATATGGGCAACACGCTCATTGTTATTGAGCATGATGAGGATACAATGTATGCCGCTGATTATGTGGTTGATATTGGCCCCGGAGCAGGAAAAAGCGGCGGCGAGGTTGTATGTGCCGGAAGTGTTGAGGACATTAAAAACTGCGAAAGAAGCGAAACAGGCGCATATCTCAGCGGCAGAAAGAAGATAGAAGTACCAAAGACAAGACGAAAAAACAAGGAAGGCGAATGGCTGAAAATAATAGGTGCCGCCGAAAATAATCTTAAGCATATAAATGTGGATATACCTATCGGTGTGTTTACATGCGTTACCGGTGTATCCGGTTCGGGAAAAAGCTCTTTGGTAAACGAGATACTTTATAAGAGGCTTGCCAGGGACTTAAACTATGCCAAATTCCATGCTGGAAAGCACGATGACATTATCGGCGTAAAACAGCTGGATAAGGTAATAAATATTGACCAGTCGCCCATAGGCAGAACCCCTAGGTCAAATCCGGCAACATATACAGGTTTGTTTGACATGATAAGGGATTTGTTTGCCCAGACAAATGAGTCAAAAATGAAGGGCTATTCCAAGAGAAGATTCAGCTTTAATGTTAAGGGCGGCAGATGTGAAGCCTGCAGCGGCGACGGCATTATTAAGATTGAAATGAATTTCCTGCCGGATATATATGTGCCCTGTGAAGTTTGCGGCGGAAAGCGCTACAACAGGGAAACATTGGAGGTAAAATATAAGGGAAAATCCATTGCCGATGTGCTTGAGATGACCGTTGAGGAGGCGCTGGCCTTCTTCGACAATATTCCCAAAATAAAAAATAAGCTTCAGACACTCTATGATGTGGGACTTTCTTATGTACAGCTCGGACAGTCGTCAACGACGCTTTCCGGCGGTGAGGCTCAGAGGGTTAAGCTTGCCACTGAGTTGAGCCGAAAGAGCACTGGCAGGACTATGTATGTTTTGGATGAACCTACTACAGGTCTCCATACATCAGATGTACACAGGCTTGTAAATATTCTGCAAAGACTGACCGACGGCGGAAATACAGTTGTTGTAATTGAACACAATTTGGATGTTATAAAGACAGCCGATTATATAATAGACCTCGGTCCCGAAGGCGGAAGAGGCGGTGGAGAAGTCGTAGCCTGCGGAACGCCGGAGGAGATTGCAGCAAATGAAAAATCATACACAGGACAGTATTTAAAAAAATATCTTGAAAGATAATTGTCAAAGACTGTTGTAGTTTTAGGAAATTTACAGTATAATTGAATAAATCTAACAGTTCGGAGGGAGAAATATGGGTTTCGGAGAAAGACTTAGAGAAGCAAGAAAAGATGCAAACATCACTCAGGAGGAATTGTCTAAAGAACTTAATATCAGTATAAACTGTATCGCCAATTATGAGCGTGGAACAAGTTTTCCTAAAGAAAAGTATCTTTTTAGAATTATAAACAGGCTTGGAGCTGATCCAAATTATCTTTTTCAGGATGAGCTGGATGGACCATGGCTCTGGGGCGAGGAAAGACGGCTTGTTGAGGAATACAGAAAGATGGATAAAAGAGGCCGCTATCTTATGAGAGAGTTGACCATCACCAATAACATAAACAAGCTTACAGAAAGACTGGCCAATAAGGACAAAAACTTTACTGTAATTAAGTTTGATGTAAATAACAGCATATACGGAACACTTTCAGAGCCATACTCATCTGAAAGAAATAAAATGAAGCATCCGAAATATAAGCTTTATAAAAGCAATGCGGAGGACTGTGCCTGCGTATTGAAGGTGGAAGGCAGTGCTATGGAGCCATTTATAAAAGATGGACAATGGTTTTCTATGGTTTATGCCGACAGTCTGGAAAACGGACAGATTGGCTTATTCGATGTGGGAGGCTTTGCTGTAGTGGCAATAAAACGAAGCGGTAAGGTTTACAATCTTAAGACTAAGGACATTTTTGAAAATGAGAAGTTTGACACACCAAGATTTCTCGGAAGAATAATTGAATTTCATAAAATAGATTCAGAGCATGAAGAAACGGAAGCTGTGAATTAATTATACCTATGAAAGGACTGTCTGTACTCGAATTAATGAGAACAGACGGTCCTTTTGTGCTATAATCAAGCTGAGAAAACTATAGTATGCTTATATATCCCGAATAGGCATAGCCAAGAGAATTATTATATCTTACTGTGTACCAGTCCTCATATTTGCCGAGAACGGTTATGGGCGAACCATTTGGTACGGATGCTATGACGTATGAATCAAAGGAAGGGTAGGAGCGGATATTCAGATTTCCGCCCTGGGTTATAACCGTGCCTTCAGTTACACCGATGGGAGATACAAATGGTATGCCGAAATACTGGGTAAGCGACTGTACTATGTTTACTGCTATGGTCTCCAAATTGTTTTTTATCCATGCCTCATCCTCCGCATTGTCGTGGTAGGCTACTTCAATAAGAACCGCCGGAGCATTTGTGCGCCTGACCTCGCCTATGCTTGTGGTGGGGATAGTATTTACAAGCTCGGGATTGGGATAAATTGTTTTGATGTTGGCGGCTATGGTTTCTGCGGCCTCCCGTCCCTTCTCACTTCGTGGATAATAGTACACATCCGTTCCCTGAAGCTGACCGGATAAATATTCCGGCGAGGCATTGGAATGAAGGGCAAGATGCAGGTCATAATTGCCTTCGTTGGATTGTATTATCGATGTGGCGGCAGTCATATCCGGTGTATTCCTTACAAAATTGACTGCACTGGAAAGAAGATAGGGCTCCATATAGTCTGCCAGCAGGTTCATGTATTGTTCCTCGGTGCCGCCGGTAAGATAGTTGTTGAATTCCTGGGTAGATGGACTTAAATAAATTGTGGGCATATTGCCTCCGTTATTAAGCTGTTTGTATATTATATTCGAGCGGTTAAATTTTTATAGACTTTATAAGCACAAAAATAT
>JAJQDF010000207.1 GCA_021202325.1 Clostridiales bacterium
TCTTACTATTGTGCTATAATCAAATATGTAAGGTAATTTAGTGGATATGGCACGTAAAAATCACTGTTAGGAGGAATTTATTATGGTTAAAGTAGGTATTAACGGATTTGGACGTATCGGCAGACTTGTTCTTCGTGCGTCACTCACCAGAGATGATGTTCAGGTAGTTGCTATCAACGATCCCGCTATCTCTGTTGATTACATGGTATACATGATGAAATATGATTCAGCCCAGGGACGTTTCCAGGGTGAAGTTTGTGAAAAGGATGGAAAGCTCGTTGTAAACGGAAATGAGATCACAGTTTATGCTCTCATGGATCCCGCTACTATTCCTTGGAAAGAGGCCGGTGCAGAATACATCGTTGAGTCCACAGGTCTTTTCACAACCACAGATAAGGCTTCCGCTCATTTTGCAGGCGGCGCTAAGAAAGTTGTAATATCGGCTCCTTCAGCAGATGCTCCGATGTTCGTTATGGGTGTAAATCAGGATAAATACACAAAGGACATGAACATTGTTTCAAACGCTTCGTGCACAACTAACTGCCTTGCTCCTCTTACAAAAGTTATCAATGACAATTTCGGTATTGTTGAGGGACTTATGACAACAGTTCATTCCACAACAGCTACACAGAAAACTGTTGACGGACCTTCAAAGAAGGACTGGAGAGGCGGCAGAGCTGCTTCGGCTAACATCATTCCTTCATCAACAGGCGCTGCAAAGGCCGTTGGAAAGGTTATCCCCGAACTTAACGGAAAACTTACAGGTATGAGCTTCCGTGTTCCCACAATCGACGTTTCAGTTGTAGACCTTACATGCAGACTTGCTAAGCCTGCAACATATGAGGAAATCAAAGCCGCTGTTAAGAAAGCTTCTGAGAACGAGCTCAAGGGTATCCTTGACTACACAGAGGACGATGTTGTATCAAGCGACTTCCTCGGCGATTCACACACATCAATATTCGATGCTAAAGCAGGTATCGCCCTCAATGACAACTTTGTAAAATTAATCAGCTGGTATGACAATGAGTGGGGTTACAGCAACAAGGTTGTAGATCTTATCAGCTATATCGCTAAAGTAGACGCAGAATAATATAAAATAATCGTTGACTGAGTTATCAACGAAATAAATCACCGCCTCTATATTGGTTATTTTCGATATAGGGGCGGTTTTAGCGTAAAGAGGAGATTTCCAATGAAAAAATACAAACTTGTCTACCTGAACAAAGGATTTAACCTTTCAAGAAACAAGGATTTGGATGAAGCGGGAAAAATGCTGAACGAGTATATCGCTGACGGCTGGGAGCTTCAGCAGATTGTGTCCCCTGCAGATATGGGCGGAGCGTTGGTCGGCGTGTTTTTCAAGGAAGAAAACCAATAATCAACCAACGGTTCCTGTGATTTTTCGGCCGATTCTGTTACTCTGTATTTGAAAGGAGGTGCCGGATAATGGATCAAGTGAAGATAGGCAAATTTATAGCCACTTGCCGAAAGGAAAAGGGGCTGACGCAGATGCAGCTTGCCGAAAAACTGAATATCACCAACAGGGCGGTTTCAAAATGGGAAACCGGAAAAAGCATGCCGGACGTATCAATTATGCCGGAGCTGTGCTCTGAACTGGATATAAACGTAAACGAACTGCTGTCCGGCGAGAGAATACCTATGGAAAACTATAGAGATAAGGCGGAGGAAAAACTTCTGGAGCTGCAGAACGAAGATTTTTTGAGCCGTATGATAAGAAAGCTTGTTAATTCGAGTATGCTGAAAGTATGGCAGTATATTATGGTAATTGTCATTTCGGCATTGCTCATCGGCGGCAGTCTTTACCTGCTGTTTTTCGATACCGAAGGCGGCATTGGAACAAAGGTGTTCGAGGTCATATTCGCCGTAGGAATACTTGCTTTGTGCATACAGACCTGCCAAAATATCCGTAAGCATTAGAAACTTATTTATAAGGCTGAACTGCTTTCATCTTTAAAGGAGAACGATAAATGAGTACCCTTTCGGAATTATTTTTTACATTTGCAAAAGTCGGCGCATTCACATTCGGCGGCGGATATGCCATGATTCCCATATTGGACAGCGAGTGCGTTGAAAAAAAGCAATGGATTACATCCGACGAGTTTATGGAGCTGACGGTTATTGCCGAATCCACGCCGGGGCCCATTGCCATAAACTGCGCCACATATACGGGATATAAGCGGGCAGGAATCCCCGGAGCCATTGCGGCCACCGTGGGAATGGTTTTGCCGTCATTTTTCATTATTTTAATCATATCGGCATTTTTTGAACGCCTGCTGAACTATCCCGTTGTGGAAAACGCCTTCAAAGGAATACGTATAGGTGTTGCCTTACTTATTGTCCGTGCCGGAATAAAGATGGTAAAAAGGGAGCTTAAAGGCTCAACCCATAAGACTGTCAGCATTGCATTCGCGGCGGTTTTCTTTGCCGTTGCCCTTGTTATTAATATTTTGGGAATAAGCTTTTCGACAATATATCTTATGATTATTGCCGGAATGGTGGGCTTTTGCCTGTTTGCACTGCCTAAGGGGAGGGATGAAAAATGATTTATCTGTCTCTTTTTTGGGAGTTTCTTAAAATAGGTTTGTTCACCTTCGGCGGAGGCTACGGCTCAATTCCGCTTATAAGGGAGAGTGTACTCTCTCAAGGCTGGATGAATGAAGAAATGCTCACCAATATGGTTGCCCTCAGCGAGTCAACGCCGGGCCCAATAATGGTAAACGCCGCAACCTATGTGGGCGCTTCCCAGGCCGGAATACTCGGTGCGGCGGCGGCCACTCTTGGCGTAATACTGCCGGCATTTATAATAGTTTTGCTTGTGGCCGTACTTCTTGGAAAAATGCTCAAGCATAAATATGTTCAGGCGGTTCTGGAAGGAATAAAGCCCTGCCTGATGGGAGTCATACTTGCCACCGGCGTATATATGGCCTTGACCGCCGTCCTTGGCGATATGGACAGTATTGCCTTCAATTTGCCGGCACTTATAATACTTGCCGCACTTGTTTTGCTGTCGGTTGGCTATTCGTTGATTAGGAAAAAGGAATTTTCGCCGATACTTCTTATCATCATATCCGCCGTGTTTGGAATTATCGTGTTTTAATTTGTCGCCTCGGTAAATACTGGGACGGTTTTGTTATATCTGTTGTTCGTTGTAGTCGATAGCCCATTTTTCCAGCGCTTCCAAAACCGGAATAAACTTCACGCCTATTGGGGTAAGGGAATATTCGACTTTGGGAGGAACCTCTCTATACACCTCTCTGTGAACCAGACCGTATTGTTCAAGTGTCCTCAATTCCTTTGTTAAATTTGCTTCCGTAACATTGGGGAGCTTGCGCTTTAACTCGCTGAAACGCAGTGTCCCCCGGCTCAGGAAATAAATAATTACCATTGTCCATTTTCCGTGGACTATTTTTTGAACCCCGGCAAGGGGACAGTCCTCTATTGATTCGCTGTAATCCTTCATTATAATCTCCTTTACTATTAAAAAAGATAGTACCTATTAAAAAATAATGTACTTGCATATAATTATTGTACATAATAAAATCTTATATGTAAAGCAAAAAATACAGCGGATGGAGGTTTATATATGATTGTTGCTATATTCGGAGCGACGGGCGGAATCGGCAAATGGGCTGTTAAACACGCACTCAGTAAAGGCTATGAGGTGAGGGCATATGTTAGAAATCCCTCTAAGATGACAGTTTCTGACGAAAAACTGAAAGTAATAAAGGGCGGGATAAACGACGAAAATGCCGTATATGAAGCCGTAAAAGGCGCCGATGCGGTTATTTGGTGCGTAGGTATCCCCATGCAGAAGAAGTACGAAGGCATGGACTCCCTTGAAGGACATAGGGTGCTTGTTGGTGCCATGGAAAAGGCAGGCGTGAAGCGCCTTATTGACTGGGGAACACCGACCGTTTCATTTAAGGCGGACAAGAAATCATTCATAACCGTAGTGCCCGGAATAATGGCCGGAATTACATTGACACAGGCCAAAAAGGAAATGATTGAGATAGGCAAGCTTATCGAAAATTCCAATCTGGACTGGACAATTGTTCGTTTTATGGCTCCGAAGGACACGCCCTACACCGGCAATGTGAAGGTGGGATTCGGAGATGTCAAAATGAGCTTTGCAGTTTCCAGAGAGGATATAGGAGCGTTTATGGTTGATCAGGTTGAGAACAGGCAGTACGTCAAGTTAATGCCCATAATAGGAAGCTGAGGTTAGAGTATGATATTGTATTTTTCTGCGACAGGCAACAGCAAATATTGTGCGGAGAAAATAGCTTCGAAAATAGGCAGTGAATTATTCTCCATTAACGATATGATGAAAAAAGGAATAACGGCGCTGGATGTAAAAGGAAGTAGTAGGCTTGGTTTTGTCTGTCCTACATATGATTTGGATATGGCCTATGCCGTTGCGGAATTTTTGGAAAACATCACTATAAAGAATGTGCCCGACAATTGCTATGTATTTGCCGTTTTTACCTGCGGAAAAAGCTGCGGCACGACGGAGAAAACAATGAGAAGCATATTGTCTGAAAAGGGTATTAAACTAAACGCCGCATTCAAGGTGGAAATGCCGGATAATTATATTCCCATGTTTCCGCTGGCCTCAAAAGAGGAACAGACGGCAATGCTTGAACAGGCGGATTTATGCTTAGACAATGTAATTAAAAGCATTAAAGCCGGAGAAAATGCCGCAGTCACAACGAAGCAGATGCCTTCTCCCATGAAGCTTATTATTAAAAAATTTGTTATTCCAAGCCAGCGGAAGGCCACAAAAAATTTCCGGATTACGGAGGACTGTATCGGATGCGGCCTTTGTGAGAGGGTGTGCCCAAAAAATTTGATACGCCTGCAGGATGGAAAGCCGGTTTGGATTAAGGATGACTGCGCCTGCTGTTTGGGCTGTATTCACCGCTGTCCCAAGCAGGCAATACAGTACGGCAAAAAGACCGAAAAAACGGGCAGATACACCAACCCCAATGTGGAATTATAGCTGCAATTCTGTTTATCGGAATATTATAGAGCTAAATTAAAAGAACCGTCTCGGTAAAGACTGGGACGGTTTTGTTATATACAAAACAAAAATTATGTTATTTAAATATCTACCATAACCGAAGCTGTTCTGCTCCGTCCGCACCGACTGCTGTGAGCCGAGGCTGTTCGGCATTTAGTATTTCCATGGCGGCGGAGGTGTCCTCTATCCAGGGCTTTATGGCTGATTTCGGCAGTATAACCGGCATACGGTTGTGTATTTCCGCCATGGATTCGTTGGCCGGTGCGGTCAGTATAACGAATTTGCGTTCGCTGTTGTATTCGCTCCAAAGGCCGGCCATATAAAGGTTTTCCTCGCCCGGCAGATTGAATTTGTATTTCCTGTTTGAGCCGTCGTGCGCCCACTCAAAAAAGCCGGTGGAGGGCACAACGCACCGTCTGTGTATCAGCGATTGTTTAAATGTACTTTTTTCGGCGGCAGTTTCCTTTCTTGCGTTAATTATTACGCCGCTGCCCCTGTATTTCGGAAAGCCCCAAATAAAGAGCTCCGCAGATATTTCA
The DNA here is from genome assembly GCA_021202325.1 of Clostridiales bacterium. Taxonomy (GTDB): domain Bacteria; phylum Bacillota; class Clostridia; order Lachnospirales; family Anaerotignaceae; genus Metalachnospira. The sequence goes on from JAJQDF010000207.1 coordinate 5,581, forward strand.
TTATCCATATCTGCAATTATCGGCGCCGGATTGGTCGGGAAAATTTCGCCTGTTTCGAACTGCATACCGCTTTGTCTTCTGCTTCTTATCATTTCAAATATTTTGGCCATTTCGCTGTTTTCCGGCCTGATTAATATCTCATATCTTCCGCACATTATAATCACCTCTTTGATAATATGCCTTTTTTAATAAATTGTAAACGTACATATTGACACGAACGTTCGTTTGTGATAAAATCATTTTACAATAAAAGTTCTTGGTGATAGATATTAATAGAACGATCATACATTCGGATATGAATAACTTTTATGCATCGGTGGAATGTCTTTATAACCCGGCCATAAGGAATAAGCCTGTGGCTGTGGTCGGCGACGTGGAAAAGCGCCACGGCATTGTACTTGCCAAAAACTATATTGCCAAGGGGTTCGGCATAAAGACCGGAAACGCTGTCTGGGAGGCAAAAAAGCTTTGCCCGGAGCTGGTTCTTGTTCCGCCGTCCTATGACAAATACCTGCGGTTTTCCAAAATGACGAAGGAAATTTATTCCGAGTATACCGACTGTGTCGAAAGCTTCGGCCTGGATGAATGCTGGCTGGATGTCAGCGAAAGCACAGGACTTTTCGGGGACGGCGGTCAAATAGCCGATACCATCCGTGAAAGGGTGAAATCCGAGCTTGGCCTGACCGTTTCTGTCGGCGTAAGCTGGAACAAAATATTCGCCAAGCTGGGCTCCGACATGAAAAAGCCCGATGTCACGACCATTATAACACAGGATAACTATAAAGGCAAAGTCTGGCCGCTGGCCGCCGAAGAGCTTCTATATGTGGGACGAGCCACAAAAAGAAAGCTGAGAAGCGTGGGAATACTTACCATAGGGGATTTGGCGAAGGCCGATCCCAAGGTGCTTAAGAGCGAGCTTGGCGTAAACGGCATTATGCTGTGGAGATTTGCCAACGGTCTGGACGATACAGCCGTTTCGAAGCTGAACGACGAGTTCCCGATAAAAAGCATAGGCAACAGCACGACTCTTCCATATGATGTGACCAAAGAAAACGATATAAAAATTACGTTATATGTTTTGAGCGAAAGCGTTGCCGAAAGGCTGAGGGATCACAATTTCCTGTGCCGAACTGTTCAAATAGGGATAAGGGATAAAAATTTATATTCCTACGAAAGACAGGGCAAGCTTTCCTTCGAGACCAACAGCGCCGGGGAGATATATAAAACGGCCTTTGCGCTCTATAACCGAAATAAGCCGGCGTACCCCATAAGGGGCTTGAGCGTCAGAGCCGCAGACCTAAGCGGCGCGTCTGTCCGCCAGCTGTCCTGCCTGGAGGAATTTGAGCGCATGGAAAAGCAGGAGAGGGCGGAGGCCGCCGTTGACGACATACGCCGCCGGTTCGGCCATTTCAGTATTCAGAGAGGAATAATGCTGACCAACACGGAGCTTTCGGCTTTGGATCCCAAGGGCGAGCACGTTATACATCCGGTTGGATTCTTAAAATAGGGTGATTATTATGGAAAAATTCAGAAGGGCATACGTTGCCGTAGATGTGCTGTTTGATGTAAACGGCAAAATGATTCCAAGGTCCATAACGTGGGAGGACGGCCGCATTTACGGCATAGACAGAATTATCGATGTAAGACGGGCGGCAAGCCTTAAGGCCGGAGGTCAGGGCATAAGATACACCTGCCGCATAAGAGGAAGGGAAAAATATCTGTTCTACGATACCGACAAATGGTTTGTGGAAGCAGAGGAAAGATAGTGATTAGTGGGCAGTGATTAGTGATTAGAGATTATTAAGGAGGAGAAAATGAAAGAGGAATTAAAAAGAGACAGTACTATTATTTACAGAAGCTACCGTGATGCCATAGCGGAAATGCCGCCGAAGGAATTTAAACGGTGCATGATGGCAATTCTGAATTACGCTCTTGACGGAATAGAGCCTGAAACCAACGGCATTGAGCAAATAATATTTGCGATGACAAAGCCGCAGATTGACAAAAACAATCAGCGCTATCTTAACAGCAAGAGCGGCGGTCGAAAGCCCAAAGAGAGTCAGCCCGAAACCGAGGCAGAACCAAGTGAGAACGTGAGCGAAACCAAGGCCGAACAAAACGATAACCAAGGTGAAACCGAAGCCGAACCAAGCGACAACCAAACTGAAACCAAGGCAGAACAAAATGAAAACCAAAGTGAAACTAAGTCTGAACCAAAGGTGAGCCAGCCCTCAGCCAAATTTGAACCAAGCGTGACTAAATTTGAACCTGCCGTCGAACCATATACCAAAGAGGCGATGGAAGCAAAGAGGAGAGCCGTAGTGAGAGCTTTAACTGCTGACTATACGAGTGAGGCTTCCTCAAGGCTTGACGGAGGGTAGATAAAGTGAGTAGTGGTTAGTGGGCAGTGGTTAGTTTTAAAACCAAAGCTAACCAAAGCTAACCAAAGATAACCAAACATAACCAAACCAAAACCAAATAGAAACCAAACCGAAACCAAAGTGAAACCAAATAGGAAACCATAGGTTAACCGAAGATAAACCAAATAGGAAACCATAGGTTAACCGAAACGAAACCTAATGTAAATGTAAATGTTAATGTTAATGAAAATGTTAATGTTAATGCTTATGCTTATGTTAAAG
>JAJQDF010000035.1 GCA_021202325.1 Clostridiales bacterium
TAATTATATCTTACATCAGTTTGGAGGTTTACACAAACCTTGGGATACTCCCGAATCAACTGATTTAAACGCTGAACTGTCGGTACTTCTCCCTTCTTCTTTCCTCTGTTCGATATCGGCGCATTACTTCACTCACGTTTGTACTGCTTGTAGATCACAGATAATCAGCAGAGTGGTGGCATGTTTATGACGAGTGAACGGACGGCTCGCAAGAGTTGTGTGAACGAGGAATATGCCGACACGAAGCGTACCCACCGCAGATGGGGGATATCTCGTGCTCCTTTCTTCCGCCACTGGCAGCAGTCGCACTTATTTCCTCTGTTCGATATCGGCGCATCACTTCACTACCGTTCGTACTGCTTGTATCTCACAGAATCTCGCTCTCCCTTCATCCGCCACTGGCGGCGGTCGAGTTCGATTCCACAGGCGACGGTCGAATTAGGTTCTTACTATATCATTTGGCCTGCCTCTGTTCGAAATCGTCGCATTGCTTCGTTTCCACTTGCACTGCTCGTTTCTCACAGATAAACCTTCTCCCTTCATCTGCCTCAGGCAGCGGTCGAACTTAGTTCCTACTACATCATTAGGCTTGCCTCTGTTCGCTTGTCTCGCCTTGCTCACTGCCGTTCGCAATTCTTCGCAGCTCACAGATAAATCTTCTCCCTTCTTCCGCCACTGGCAGCAGTCGAAGATTTATCCAAATACGTGTCTGCCTATCTGGGTTTTTATTGGGATAGACCATATCCATTTGGAGGTGGCCGTTGAGGGATTCCAAAAATATAATGCGCCATCCGTCGGATCCCAGCCATTAAGCGCATCAAGTGCGGCGTTGAGAGCAGATTCACTTAGTGCCAAGTTTATTTGGCCATCTCTAACTGAATCGAAAGCTCCGCTTTGATAGACAACCTCAGCAATAGTATCCGGAAACTGGTCGCTCGCCACACGGTTCAGAACAACCGCACCTATAGCCACCTGCCCGGTATAGGGCTCTCCCCTGCCCTCGCCATTTATTACCGAAGCAAGTATATACAACTCGTCCTCCGATGCCGCCTCCGTTGATATGCCAAGCCTTTCTAATGTTGCATTTCCGACTATACCGTCAGGATTAAGTCCGTTGGAAGACTGAAAGTTTACTACGGCATAATATGTATTCTGTCCGAATATGCCGTCCACATTGTCGGTATAATAGCCCAAATCCTTCAGTCTTTGCTGTATCTGTGCGACTCTGCTGCCGCTTGAACCCCAATAATATACTGCCACTTCTGCCACCTCTCTCTTTTAAATGTTTATGAATATATCGAATAAAAGCAAACTTTAAAATCATTTAGCCCGCTACCGAATTCCACCACTCCACTATTTTGAACTTCATTTCCGGCACAGCATTGTCAGCGGAAAGCACAACGACTTCATAGCTCTCATCGGTAAGAACATCCTTCAGCATATCCGTATCTGCACATGCTATGCCCTCGCCATTCAGGCAAAGCGGTGGATACATCACGCACCACCAATTATGCCCCTCGCCTTCCCCTATCGTTACCCTAAGCGACAGATAATCACCCTCGGGAAATACAGCACTTCCATAATATCTAACGGGATAATGCTCATCGGACAGCTCCGCCTTAACATCGTAGCTATATCCCTCGGCCTCAATTATTTTCTCAGCTAATTTTGCTATCTCCGCCGTTTTTGCACTCAAATATTTCTCGGCATCATCCCGGCTTTCACATTTCTGCATATCTTCGCTAAGATACTCGAGTATTCCATCCCTGACATCCAGCTTCAAGCTCTGGTCAAAATCCTCATCACTGTTGGCCAGCACATGAAACCTTATGACCGCCCCGGAAATATCCCCGCTAACTCTTTTGGCATAGGCTCTTACTGCCAAAACTGTAGTTAAAAGCAAACCACAAAGTGCCGAAACCGCAATTATTTTTATATCCTTTTTTATATAGCAGACAAATTTTCTCATCATTATGTATTCCTCCCTATAAAGAGAGGATTGCCATATTTTTCTATTTTATAACTCCTGTAGAAATTATTTTTACGTCGGTATCAATGACAACATTGTCAAGACTGCCAAGCCCAACAAAATCCGCATCCATTTCCCGCGCCTTATTTATTGTATTTTCCAAATTATTTTTTATTACCGTTTCCAGCCTGTCTTCTATATTTTTTGTGCCCCATCCGCTCTCAATAGAACATTCGGCCTTAATCTTGACCACCGTCTGCCCGTCATCATCGCTTACTTTTACACTTTGCTTCTTAACCCGGGCAGATAAGTCCCCATCGGAAATAAGCTCGCCCTTAGCGTTCCCCTCCAGCCATTTCACGGCAACTATATCCTCGTCGGTTATGTCCCCGGCATAATTTCCGTTCGCAATGACACAGCCGCCGTCAAGAAGAATCTCGCCGTCCTCAGTCCGTATTATCGGAATTATAAATGTCTCGTTCTGCCTCATGGATTTTATGAGATTTTCAAAATCCATATATTCCTTCATGTCGGCATCGGCATCGTTATTCCTATAGTAATCCCACAGATACAGTCCGCCCTTGGAGTCCTTCGCCATCACCGTTTCCACAGCCTCAGCCGCAGTTCCCTCCGCCGCAAATACAACAACCTTTGTATTTATTTCTTCCATTCTTTCAATATTATAGACCGTCTCCGCAAGCAGTTCGCCGTCGAAAATTATATTCTTCCCCAGCACGGCGGCCTTAAGTTGTCCGAAATATATCTCCTTGTCGGAATATTTATCCGCCAGCTTTTTTATTTCCGGCAAGGTGTTCCCGGCTACAATCTCCGTTTTCTGTTCCTCTTCGTCGGAGCCAATTTCGCTTTCAAGCTCCGCCTCGCCGGCCGACATTATATATTTTCCGTTTCCAATGACAGTATACCCCTCCGGCAAAGTGCTTTCTCCGCTGTCAATGCCCATCAGCACAACATACCGCCTGTCCTCGGTTTCCGTACTGTCATAACAGCCGGTCAAAAGCAGTGCCGCCGACAAAAGTACAATAAGCTTCGCACTCCTCATTTCTTCTCACCGCCCATCCTTAAAAAAATTGCAATCAGCGGCAGTATTATCCCAAACAGCACCAGCGAAACCCCGCCGGCCAAATAAAGCAGTCTTAATGTCCCGTTTATATTTTCGGCAAAGGCAAAAACCGCCAGCGCTGTCAAACCGCTCAGAACCATGTACCAACCTTTTCCGCCGAAAACAGCGCCGCAGGAAAAAATCCCGAGCCCCACAGCCCCAAAGGCCGCAAATATCCACAGCCGAAGCATAAAAACATCCTGCTTATCGCCGAATATATATTCAAAGCTCACAGTGTCCATAATATTCAGCGCAGGATATGTCCTGACCGCAGTATCGGCCAAGCCGAATTTCGACACGGCCGTATAGGTGAACAAAACCGCAGCGGCAACGGCTATAACCACTGCACAAACCGCCTTTTCAGCTGTATTTTCGCCGTCGGTATAGGGCAAAAGCACATACAGCGCCTGAACTCCGCCAAACATACAGGCACACTTTATTCCTCCGGCAATGACATTTTCGTCTGCGCCGCCAAAGGCCGAAGAAAGCAGTCCGCCGCTTGCATCGGCAAAGCAAAGAATAGCCGCAATTACCGCATTTACGGCAACAATGACAAAAAGCAGTTCCCCTGCCCTGCCGACCGTTTGTATACCCAAAACCGCCATGTAAATCGCCGCCAACACGAATACTGCCGCAACGATCCACTGCGGTGTGTTGGGCAGAAGATACAGGCTTACCGCACCGCAAACAAGCCTGAGATTTATACCCGAATAGACAATCATACTTATTCCGGCAAGCCACGCAGATAATTTCTGCACCGCCGGCTTCATTTTGCTTTCAACAAAGCATATCAGCCAACTTTCGGCTACCACAATCACAGCGCCGAGAATCACGCTGTAGACGTTAAACACCGCCGCAGAAGGCATTCCCACCAGCGCCGACGAAAATATCCAAAGTATAACCAGTGCCTGCATTTGCCTTGCCGAAATTCTTCCGTTTGTAAAGAGCATTTCAATCCCTCCTCACTCGGTTTTTTGCCGAAGAGAAAACAGGCCGTTTTTTCAGCATAAACAGCGGCATCCGCACAACGCTGTCCTTCAGGTCGTCCCAGCCGTTTTCCGAAGCGGAACAATAGGGATACATATAGGGTATACCAAAACTTCCCAGCGAGCAAAGATGAACCAGTGTCAGCATAATTCCAATCCAAAAGCCGAAAAGCCCCAGCACCGCCGACAGCGCCAAAACGCCGTATTTACACAGCCTTATGCCGTTCACCATGGACTGATTCGGAATGACAAATGTGCAAATTCCGGTTACCGCCGAAATTATGACAACAACCGGGCCCACCAGTCCTGCATCAACGGCCGCCTGGCCAATTACGATTCCGCCGACAATTCCCAGCGTTGAGCCTATGGGCGACGGCAGACGGATTCCGGCCTCACGCAGAAGTTCGAAGGCAATTTCCATTATAAAAACCTCCGTCACCGCCGAAAACGGCACATTTATCCTTGTTCCGGCGATTTTCAGCACGACTTCCACGGGCAAAAGGTTTGGATTATAAAGAGTCAGCGCAATATAAAGCCCCGGCAGGCCAAGGGCGATAAAGGCCGCCGCATAACGAATCAGCCGGATAAAACTCATAATTTCCCAGCGGTCATAGTAGTCCTCCGCCGCCTGGAAAAAGGTGTTCAGCGTGGAAGGAAGCATGAGTACCATAGGCGAATTGTCAACGGCAACGACCACCCTGCCCTCGAACAGCGCCGCCGAAGCCTTATCCGGCCTCTCCGTCATCTGCACCTGCGGAAACGGCGACCACCATTTGCGCTCCGTCATCTGTTCGATGTATCCGGCATCCAGTATGGCGTCAACATCAATGTTTTCAAGGCTTTTCTTGACCTTTTCGACGACCTCGCTCCGCACAATACCGTCCATGTACATCACGGCAACATCGGTTTGGCTTCTTCTTCCAATTTTTGTTCGGAAAACTTTCAGGGAAGTATCACGGATACGCCTCCGCATCAGCACCACGTTTTTGCTGACGGACTCGGCAAAAGCATCCTTGGGCCCCTGCACAACGATTTCGTTTTCGGCCTCGGGAACGCCCCTTGTCGGCCAACCCTTGGTGGACGCCACCAGTGCCTTTTCCTCACCTTCGGCAAAAATGACAGTATCTCCCAGCAAAATCGATGTGAACAGGTTTTCGAAATCCGTCTCCTCGTCCAGCTCGCCGACACTTATGGCCTCCGCTTTGAGCTTATCCAAAATATTTTCGCCCCAGCCAACCCTGGTTCGGTTCATCAGGTTTGTCATGATTGAATTTTCAATGACATCGGTGTCAACAATATTGTCAATATATACCAAAACCATGTCGATATTTTTATCTGCCCCGGCCTTGAACGGTCTGTAAACGATGTCGGCGCAGTCCTTGAAGGCCTCCTGCAGTATGTTTTCATTGGTTTTCAAATTTTTGGAAACAAGCAAAAAATTTCACTCCTCTCGGAAATATGTTGCACCATAAATTGTAAAATTATTCGTGCCGAACCACTATTTTTTCATAGAGTTCCCCAGCTAATATAGTTCCATGAAAATTTTCCCAATTCGTGTATACAATCCTGATTTTCTGAAAATTTTACACAACTTTTAGTTGTGTAAAATGTGTAAAAAACTGTGTAAAAAAGCCGATTAGCGATTTTGTATACAAAAAATTCCTGATAAAATCAATACTTTAAGCCGATTTTTGAAAAAATCGTGTCCCGGATTAGGCATATCCATAGACTTTTTAAGCCTCTTCTTGTACAGATTCATTTTGTAAAATCAGGGATAAAATCCCAACAAAAAATTTAAAAGGAGGACAACAAAATGAAGAAAAAATTAGCTTTATTAATGGCTGCGATCATGACTGTTGCCATGGTCCCCATGACAGCGTTTGCGGCAACATCATTAACAGTCGCTAAAAACCTTTCAGTTGGTGTTGGCGATGACTATGTTTTTGATGCTCTTGTTGAACTTGAAAACAGCAACAGTACAGTTGGAACAGATGAGCCTTTTGTAATCACACTTACTCTGACAAATGGTAAGTTTGCAAAAGCTGACGGTGTCCAGACAAAAGAAGGCGGAGATGTACTTGAAGACGAATACATCATGAACGATTACAGATACATAGACTATGAAGAAATATATGTAAACGAAGATGGTGATTATGTAACAACCGCTACTGATGATTATGTTAATTTTGGTAATGGATATAAAGATGATCTTGATGTAGCCGCTACTGAAGAAGTCGATGATGGTGCTGGCGGTACAACAACAGTTGTTACTGAAGCTGTTGTTACATCAATTAATGTACTGAGTGCTACAAAAGCTGAAATCACTGTAAGTAGATTCCAAGCTGGCGATGTAGTAGTTATTCCTATCAAAGCTTATGCTGTTGAAGAAGGAGAAGTTAAAGCTACATTCTATAGTAACAAAACAGTGACATTCACTAAAACAGATGCTATTGCAATAGCTTATTCAGGTGATGTAGTGGTTGAGTCAGACGGCGTTGTTACTTTCGTAGAAGACAGCAGTAGCATTTATAAAGAGATGGAGCCTATTACAATAACAGGTTTGTATGCTGGTGCTCTTACAGGTGATAGCATTACGCTTAAACTTAAAGGTAACTATAAGTTTGTTACAACAACAGCCAGTAGCGTAACAATACTCTCTTATGACGGTAAAAATGGTATTTACACGGATGACGTAATTACTTTCCTTAATGATGATGGTATTGAGGTAGATGGAATTATATCTGGAAACAGTAGCGTTTCTGACAACGAAATAGTTTTCGAATTTACAGGTGATATAGACCTTAGCCAGGTTGCAGAAATATATATTAGCGGAATCTATATCACACCTACAAAGAGCTGTGATGCCGGCGATGTAGCTAAGCTTATAATTTCAAGCGATGACTTTAGTAAAGTTACACTTGAAGTAGCTAAGATGGTTGAGGAAGCTGTTACATACTCAGTAGAGGATGACGACCTTCCTACAATCTGGGCTGGTAAAGATTATGCAGATGAAGATACATATACTCTTAAAGTATATATAGAAGAGAATACAGGCGACATTCTTAACACATCAAGAAAAGCTACATTTACATTCCCTGATGGAATTGAAGTTGTAGACATAGTAACTAGTGGCTTATCAAAAAATGGTAGCTTTACATATCAAATCGATGAGAACGTTGTGACAATTTGGAACTATGGCGAAACAGGAGAATCTGATGCTACTGATATGTCAATTAAGTTTATCATCAATGCAGCACCTACATATGAAGGTGATGTAGAAGTAACACTTGGCGGAGAATTCGACGATGTTGAATTCACAGTAGCAACAGTTAAAGCTCCTTACACAATCGAAGCTAAGACAAGCGAAGTACTTATCGACTACAGATATGTACCCGTAAATGAAATCGTTATCACAGAGGCTGAGGAAGAAATCTTTGCTGAGGGCGATACAATCATACTTCAGGTTGAAAAGATGGACTTCGAAGATGCAGGAACATATGAAGTAACAGAAGGCGACATCGAAGTTGATGTAAATATTGATACTGATGATGATGTAGCACAGCTTACAATAGAAGTAACTGAAGAATCAACAGAGGCTTCAACAATCGTCATCAGCGGACTCGAGCTCTACCTTGACAGAACTCTCCCTGTAGGCGGATATGCTCTTGAGAATATTGGAGCTTGGAGCAATTCTAAGGGTGTAAACAGCGCAATTAACATTCTTTAGGAGAACTCAACAAGTAATAAAGATGAGGACATCGAATCATACAATTACACACCTGCAGCAGAAAATCCTTCAAACGGCCTCTTTAAGTACAGCTCAGTAACAGTTAACGACAGCTACGTAGAAGTTGTTACAGCAGCTCGTGACCAGGACGACTCTACAACATCAAGAAAGATCGTCATCACAATTGGCGCTACAACAATGTCAGTTGGAACAGAGACAGTTACACTTGATGCTCCTGCTT
>JAJQDF010000092.1 GCA_021202325.1 Clostridiales bacterium
GCTGTATACGCAAGACGGGGCTATGCCAACGCCTCATTTGCCACAGGCTACAGCCGGGAAAGGGCTGATAGATGTGTTCTGAAAATATATGAAACTTACAGAAAGAAGCTCATTGAAGAGGGTTACTACGGCTACGGCGATGAGAGAAAAATCCCCGAATCCATTGAAATGGATGAGAAAATTAATTATATCGATCTAATAAAGGACGTGGACTTTACCGACAGGAGGAGCATTTTCCTTAAGGAACTGGATGCCGAAGAGCTTAACTTCATGGAGAAGTATGTAATTTACGGCAAGCACCTGCTTCAGGCCGGAAAGATTGACGAGAGATGCGTTTATACCAAGGAAACCGATGCGTATAAGGATCTGTGCAGAAATATTGTTGGACAAGAGGAAATGAAGGAAACCTTATGCAAGCTTGGAGCGGTATTTTCATACAGTCAGAAAAGACAGCTCTATGATATCAATACAGCCGATATTCACAAGGTTTTTGCCTTTGTGGGACCTCCGGGAACGGCTAAAACCACTTCCGCTAGATATTTTGCCAGAATGATGAATGAGGAAGGCGTACTGAGCGGCCACAGAACGGCATATGTTACCGGAACACAGCTGAAGGCCAAATATGTTGGACAGACAGCGGCCAGGGTTCATGACATTTTCATGGACAACGATATAATTATAATTGACGAGGCCTATTCCCTTGTAAACTATAACGAAACTACCAGAACCGACAGCTTTTCACAGGAGGCGTTGGCTCAGCTTTGCATAGAGGTTGAGGACCACAGCCATGATAAGCTTATTATATTTGCGGGCTACGGCGGCGACATTGACGATAAAAACAACAAGATGAAACGCTTCCTCGATGAAAACCCCGGTATAAGCAGCCGTATTACGTTTACGGTCAACTTTTCATCATATAACGAGAATGAAATGCTGGATATTTTTGAGCTTTTGGCCAAGAACGCAAGCTATAGGCTGGAGGACGGCTGGAAGGATATACTGCTGCCGTTTTTCAGAGAGAGGATAAAAGCTCCCAACTTCGGAAACGGACGAGAGGCAAGAAGGCTTCTTGAGCATTCCATGTCCATGGCGGCTCAAAGATATATCGAATGGGAGAGATCTGCGCCGGAGTTTGCAAGCGAGGGCGAAAGGGAGAAGGAGGAAATTTCCCGCCTGACTCAGCTTACCTGTGAGGATTTGGAGTTTGCCGTAAAGGCGTTCCTTTATGCCGAGAAGGTTATAAGAGGCCGGGAGGCTTAACCGAAAAATACTAAATTTTTAAAAATATGCGTGGATGTTGTTTCACGCATATTTTTAATTTTCTTGTAATATAATTTCATTTGCACTTGCAGGAAAGATATGTTATGCTTGTATTGTATGATAACCTAGCGATAATATCAATTTCTGTCGGGGTGGTTGATGGTTAGGCATACAGAAGTTTTTACAAAGGAGGTGAGAGAAATGATAAAAAAGATATTTAGGTACGTTATTACGCTTGTTGTCATGACAATAGCGGTTGGTGTTATGTACGCCATCTATAATGAGAATCTCTGGGGAATACAGGAGTATCTCCCGGATTATGCGGCCATTCTCTTTGGAGTTTTTATTGGAATTATTTATTTTATATTATTTTCAGAGTATGCCGCCGATGCTATAATGAAACAGGTTGGAGTAGCGGAAGTAAAGCTTGTCAAAATGGATATGAAGGAGCTTATAATGGGCGTTATCGGTACGGTAATAGGTCTGATAATAGCGAACCTTATCGGAGTGGCCATTAGCGGATATGGTATTGTTGGAACAGGAATTACCGTAATACTGAGCATTGCCCTTGGTTTTCTTGGCTACAGGGTTGCCACAAGGAAGCGTGACGAGCTGGAAATGCCGATTGTCAAAAGCCCGGTTCAGACAAAGAATGTTGCCGGCAGGCCCAAAATACTTGACACAAGCGTTATTATCGACGGAAGAATATTGGATTTGCTCCGAACAGGCTTTATAGAGGGAAAAATAATTATCCCGAACTTTGTATTGGACGAGCTTAGGCATATTGCCGATTCATCCGACAGTCTTAAAAGAAATAAAGGCAGAAGAGGACTGGATATCCTGAACGAAATCCAGAAACAGATCGATGTGCCGGTTATTGTTAAGGAGTTCAACACAAAGGAGAAGCTTGAGGTTGACATGAAGCTTCTTAAAATGGCTGAAAAAATGGATGCCTATGTTGTTACCAACGACTATAACCTTAATAAGGTTGCCGGAGTTAAGGGCGTAAGAGTTCTTAATATCAACGAGCTTGCTAATGCCGTTAAGCCTATGCTTATTCCGGGTGAAGAAATGCGTGTTACAATAATAAAGGCCGGAAAGGAAAACGGTCAGGGCATAGCATATCTCAATGACGGCACAATGATTGTTGTTGAGGGCGGTTCACACCGTATCGGTGATACCCTTGATGTTGTAGTAACAAGCGTACTTCAGACATCAGCAGGAAGAATGATATTTACAAAGATAAAATAATTAAAACATGGATAATATAATGGATAAAAAGGCTTTATACTGCTCGGCCGTAATTGTGGCGGCCGGCAGAGGAAAAAGAATGGGCACTGACATGCCCAAGCAGTTCCTGAAGCTTAAAGGAAAGACCATTATTGAACGCACAGCCGCTGTTTTCGGCGGCTGTGTTTCTGTAAATGAGATGGTTATAGTTTCCTCTAAGCAGGGACTGGAAGAATGTAAAAAAATATTTGAAAGCTATAGCTGGGGAAAGCCGGTAAAGTATGTTCTCGGCGGAGCGGAAAGATACGAGTCTGTGCATAATGGGCTGAAAGCCGTTGATGAGAAATGCGATATAGTAATAATACACGACGGTGTGCGCCCCTTTGTGACAGAAAATATCATAGAGGACTCCATATCTGCCGTAGTGGAATACGGAGCCTGCGCCGCAGGAGTAAAGAGCAAGGATACAGTCAAGATATGTGATGAAAACGGTTTTGTTGTGTCCACGCCGAGCAGAGAAATGGTATATAACATACAGACTCCGCAGACATTCAGACGGGATATTATAACGGAAGCGTATAGGAAAGCCGACAAATGCGACGTTTACGGCACAGACGATGCTTCCCTTGCCGAAAATGCAGGATACCCGGTAAAAATAATTGAGGGCAGCTACGACAACATTAAGATAACCACACCTGACGATTTAATAGTCGGAGAAAAAATATTGTCCGGAGGTAAGCATGAAAACTGTTGATATATATACTGACGGAGCCTGCTCCGGAAATCCCGGCTGCGGCGGCTATGGAATCGTTATGCTCTATAATGGTGCAAGGAAGGAAATGTCGGCCGGCTATAAGAAAACAACAAATAACAGAATGGAAGCTTTGGCTGTCATTAAGGCGTTGGAGGCTTTAAAGGAACGCTGTCATGTCAATCTTTACAGCGATTCAAAATATGTTGTGGATGCGGTAAACAAGGGCTGGGCAGAAAAATGGAAGGCCAACGGCTGGAAAAAGTCCGATAAAAGCAATGCCCTGAATGTTGACCTGTGGGAGAGGCTCCTTGAACTCATAGATTACCACGATGTTAAATTTATATGGGTAAAGGGACATGCCGACAATAAAGAAAATGAAAGATGCGATTTTTTGGCCAGAACAGCTATTGAAGGCGGAAACCTGCTGGAAGACAGGAATTACAGCGAAAAATAGCAGCTGCTGATGAAAAATGGTTGTTAATAATTGGCAAAAAAGTTCTTTGATAGGTTAAATATTTATTGACACCATTTCCAAAGTATGCTATTCTTTATATGTAACATTATTTCCAATGCAGACTGCGCACATGGTAGGGGATTTAATAATTTCACTAAGGCGTAAGAGGCTGTTGCGAGATATGCTCAAAGCGAGCTGACAGCTTTAATCTGCGATTTTTTATTTTTTAGGAGGACTCAAAATGAAAAAAGGTACAGTAAAATGGTTCAATGCAGAAAAAGGTTTCGGATTTATCTCCGTACCCGGCGAGGACGACGTTTTTGTACACTTCTCAGCTATTCAGGCTGACGGCTACAAGACTCTTGAAGAGGGCCAGGCAGTTGAATTCGAAGTAGTACAGGGAGCAAAAGGACCTCAGGCTGCAAATGTAGTAAAGGCTTAATCTTAGTATTGATATCCAGACTGTGAAAACAGTTATTTGAATATATATAACGGGTTATGCAAATGTCCCCTCATTCTTGAGGGGATGTTTTTTGTGCAAAAGAAACACTTCTTTGCGCTTAAAATCTCGAACTTTGACTAGATGATTATTGTATTGATAATTTTATTATGATAAAATAATACAGTTAGAGATATGTTCACAAACGACAATTAAAGGAGCAGCATAAATGAGTAAAGTTAGAGAAGACATTAGAAATATAGCTATTATCGCCCACGTAGACCATGGTAAGACTACGCTGGTGGACGAGCTTTTGAAGCAGAGCGGAACTTTCCGCACAAATCAGGTTGTGCAGGAAAGAGTAATGGACTCGGGAGACATCGAAAGGGAAAGAGGTATCACAATTCTTTCAAAAAATACTTCAGTTCATTACGGAAATATTAAGATAAATATTATCGACACTCCGGGACATGCTGATTTCGGCGGAGAGGTTGAGCGTGTACTTAAGATGGTAAACGGCGTTGTCCTTGTTGTAGATGCCTTTGAGGGACCTATGCCTCAGACAAAATTCGTATTGCAGAAGGCGCTTGCCCTCGATTTGCCTGTAGTAGTATGCGTAAATAAGATTGATAGGTTTGAGGCCAGACCTGAAGAGGTAGTTGACGAGGTTCTTGAGCTTTTCATGGATTTGGATGCCAACGAAAAGCAGCTTGATTCTCCCTTTGTATTTGCTTCAGCAAGAAAGGGTACTTCATCCCTAGATCCCATGAAGCAGAACGACACAATGAAGGATCTTTTTGAGACAATAATCAACCATATCCCCGCTCCGGAAGGTGATGAGGACGAGCCCGTTCAGGCGCTTATTTCCACAATCGACTACAGTGACTATGTGGGAAGAATCGGTATCGGAAAAATTGAAACGGGTACACTCCATGTAAATGATGATGTGCTTCTTCTCAATATCCATAATCCCGAATACAAGCAAAGAGTAAAAATAAGCAAGCTCTATGAGTTTGAAGGACTTCAGAAGGTAGAGGTAAAAGAGGCTAAATACGGTTCAATCGTAGCAATATCAGGTATTGCCGATATAAGCATAGGAGATACTATCTGTTCACCCCTTAAGCCCGAGGCGCTGCCCTTCGTAAAGATTGAGGAGCCGACAATAAGTGTAAACTTCAGCGTAAACGATGGTCCTTTTGCAGGGCAGGAGGGCAAATTTGTTACATCCCGTCACATAAGAGACAGACTTTACAGAGAGCTTAACACAGATGTCAGCCTCAGAGTTGAGGACACCGACACAACAGAAACATTCAAGGTAAGCGGAAGAGGTGAGCTTCATCTTTCCATACTCATTGAAACAATGAGAAGAGAAGGCTATGAGTTCCTTGTTTCAAAGCCCGAAGTTCTCTATAAGGAGATAGACGGTAAGAAATGCGAGCCCATGGAAGATGTAATAATAGATGTTCCTGATGAATTTGTCGGAAGCGTAATCGAAAAGCTGGGAAGCCGCAAGGGTGAAATGGTAAATATGACACCTTCTACAAACGGCGGATATACAAGGGTTGAATTTTCTATCCCTTCAAGAGGCCTCATCGGTTATAAGAATGAGCTTCTTACAGATACTAAGGGTACAGGAATAATGAATACAATATTTGACGGCTATCAGTCCTATAAGGGAGATATTCCCACCCGTTCACAGGGTTCCCTTGTTGCCTTCGAAAACGGCGATGCCGTTGCCTACGGACTTTTCAATGCCCAGGACAGAGGCGACCTGTTTATAGGAGCCGGAACAAAGGTATATACCGGAATGATTGTCGGAAGGAACTCCAGAGTTGACGACCTTGACGTAAACGTATGCAAGAGAAAACAGCTTACAAATATGCGTTCCTCCAGTGCTGATGAGGCGCTTAAGCTTACACCGCCGCTGGTTATGAGCCTTGAGCAGTCCCTTGAATTCATTTCAGAGGATGAATATGTTGAGGTAACACCGAAAAGTATAAGAATGAGAAAGAAAGTTCTTGATCCTTCTCTTAGAAGAAAGATTAGAATTCACGGATAATGGGGCTATGTCCTTGAATGTGAGGTTGTTTTATGGCAGCTAATGAAAAAAAGAAAGGCTCGTTTGTGCTTCAGGCCGCAGTGCTTGCCAGTGCGAGCTTAATAGTTAGGTTTATAGGCTTTCTGTACAGACTGCCTTTGACTTCCCTTATAGGTGATGAGGGAAACGGCATATATGCGGCAGGATATAACATATATACATTTCTGCTTATATTGTCGTCGGCCGGACTTCCGGCGGCCATATCCAGGCTTGTTTCCACAAGGATAACAAAGGGTGAGTATTCCAATGCCCACAGAGTATTCAGAGTAGCCATGGCCTTTGCGGGAACACTGGGCGCCATCGGTATGATAATACTGTTTGTCTTTGCGGAGCCCATAGCCAACTTTGTGGATAATCCGGCCAGTGTATACTGCATAAGGACGCTGGCGCCGACACTGCTTATTGTTGGCTTCATGTCGGTATACAGGGGCTATCTTCAGGGTATGAATATTATGTACCCTACGGCTATGTCTCAGATAGTTGAGCAGATATTCAATGCGGTATTCAGCGTAGTTTTGGCATGGATATTGGTCCAGCAGAGTATTCCTCTCGGAGCCGCAGGCGGCACAGCCGGAACAGGAATAGGTGCCTTTGCCGGCCTTATCATAATAATATTATTCTACTATAAAGAGAAAAAACGTATTGTCCAAAATATACAGCTGGAGGACAGAGGGCTTAAGCAGGAAACAAATCAGGAGATATTGAAAAGTCTGCTGTGTACGGCGCTTCCAATTATTGCAGGAACGGCTATATTCAGCATGACAAACCTTATCGATATGAAAATGGTAAAATCTCTGCTGTTGGCATCGGGATATACGGACTCTCAGGCCAATGTTCTCTACGGACAGCTTTCGGGAAAATATGTAACGCTGACAACACTTCCGGTTTCAATATCATCAGCAATGGCCACTGCAGCTATACCGACTATTGCCACTTCTGTAATACTTGGCGACAAAGAGATGGTAAAGGCAAAGGTCAATATGGCGCTGAAGCTGGCTATGATAATTTCTATACCGGCGGCATTTGGCATCGGAATATTGGCGGACGAAATACTTCTTATGCTTTTTCCTACGCAGCATGAGGGAGGAGCGCTTATAGTTGCAGGAGCGGTTTCAATTGCATTCTTGTCGATGTGCCAGATAGTAACCGGAGTGCTTCAGGGCATAGGAAGAATAAAGGTGCCGGTTATTGGCGCCCTGCTTGGCGCTGTGGCCAAGGTAATATTCAATGCAATACTTATACCCATACCGAGCATAAATGTTGTGGGAGCGGTAATAGCGACCGATATATGCTATTTGGTTGCATCAACATTTGACCTTACCATGCTCACAAGGATAACCGGAGTAAGGCCGTATTATGGCGAAATGATTGTGAAGCCGACACTTTGCTCATTGGTTATGTCAGTTGGCTGTATAGGAGCATATAAGGTGTTCAATATTGCATTCGGCAACACGATTTCTACCCTTGGAGCAATAGTTGTGGCTATGGTGATATATCTTATTGCAATGCTGCTGATAAAGGGAATTACTGAAAAGGATTTTGAAAGTATTCCGAAGGGTGCTGCAATGGTAAGAGTATTCAAAAAGATGAGATTGATGAAATAAAAAACAGACATAAAACCGGGCGTGTAAAAACGTCCGGTTAGTTTTTTCTATAGAATTATAATTTTTTATCCTTATTGTAAACCGC
>JAJQDF010000094.1 GCA_021202325.1 Clostridiales bacterium
ATATATATAAACACTTAGGGGTGATTTATAATGGCCGAAAACAGTACAGACAATATGATGAAAAACATAGACAGGATAAAATCGCTGTCAAAGCTTATGTCAATGGACGGCGGAGAGGTGGACACGGATAAGCTTATGAATGCCATTACGGCGGCAAAAAGCCTGGGCATGTTCCAAAATAACGAAGTTCAGGACGCAGAATTTGAGGAAAGGGATGAATACATAACGCCGGAAGACGGTCAGAGCGAAAGCCTAAGGGTAATAAAGGCGGCGATACCATTTTTGGATAGGGAATATCAGAAAAATTTGTTCCTAGCCGTAAAGCTGATGGAAATGAGCAGGGAGTTTGATAACGGCTCAATGAGTCTGCAGTGCCAGAGCATAAGGGAAGGAAGTGACGAAAAGCAAATGGAGGCCATGCTGAGAGCCGTAAGAGGACAGCTGTCCTATGAAAACGGCAGAAGGCTGGATGTAATACTCAAAATGATGGAGGCAAGGAGGCTGGCATCGGCACTTAAGGAGATACAATAAAGAGATAAAGGCAGATTGTATTTTTATACGACCTGCCTTTTCAACTACCGGAAATATTTATCTAATAATTTTTCAAGCCGAGCCCGTGCTTTCGTTTCTGAAAAATATGGCAAGCAGTATAAAAACAATAACAGCAGGAAGAGATGCAGAGCGGCATGTATTTTCATCGGAGGATGAGGATAGACTTTCGGCCTTATCGGACTGATTTTCTTTGGAAATTTCTTCATTTTCCGCTTGGATTTCTTTTTGGAATTCAATGTCAGCACAACTATTCTCCTTCGAATTTTTAAATATATCCCGGTATGGGTAGGGCAGGGGCCTGTTTATTCTTCTTGACATAAGGTAATCTCCATGATTGATTACTAAAAGCCTATGCTTTAGGATGATTATTTATGCTTTTATTTGGAATAATAAAAAGTTCGGTTGTGCTGGAACACAATATTTGCCGATTTTTATGTGTTGAGATTGACTTTAATATGGTGAATAGTATACAATAGCAAGTAATGCGATTATAAGCATAGATTGAGCGGGCTCCGAGGGCGGAGCAATCGTATTTTAATTGTAAAGTCCGCAATACGGACATATGAGTTTAGCTTTGAAATGTATTTATATTTATGCAATATACGACTTAGTATTGCGCAGCTGGGAGGAACATAATGCTTGAATTTAACAAAAAAACTAACCTTCTTGAAAGCGTAGCGCAGGAATATCCCCTTGAGGAAGTAAAGAACCCTAATTTGTACAGGGATTATTTCAGCTATGATGATATTCCCAAGGTGGCTTTCAACAGACGACTTGTACCCATAGATGTACCGGATGAAATCTGGATTACCGATACTACGTTCAGGGACGGACAGCAGTCAAGAGAGCCCTACACTGTGGAGCAGATGACAACGCTTTTTGATATGATACACAGACTTTCGGGCCCCAACGGCGTCATTAGAATGAGCGAATTTTTCCTTTATACTAAAAAGGATCAGGAGGCTGTATATAAATGTCTGGAAAAGGGCTATGAGTTCCCGGAGGTAACAAGCTGGATAAGAGCATCCAAAAAGGACTTCGAGCTTGTTAAACAGATTGGACTTAAGGAAACAGGCATACTTGTAAGCTGCTCAGACTATCATATTTTCAAAAAAATGCGTATGACAAGACGTCAGGCCGTTGACCATTATCTGGCTGTAGTCAGAGAATGTATTGACACAGGTGTAAAGCCCAGATGTCACTTTGAGGATATTACAAGAGCCGATTTCTATGGATTTGTGGTACCCTTTGCATCGGAGCTTATGGCGCTTATGGAGGATACGGGAGTTCCCATTAAAATAAGAGCCTGTGATACGCTGGGCTATGGCGTAACCTATCCCGGAGCAGT
Source organism: Clostridiales bacterium (assembly GCA_021202325.1). GTDB lineage: Bacteria > Bacillota > Clostridia > Lachnospirales > Anaerotignaceae > Metalachnospira. The sequence continues at coordinate 1,901 of JAJQDF010000094.1, forward strand.
GCTTCCAAGGAGTGTGCCGGGTATTATTTACGGTCTGCATAACCATGCCGGGGTTCCCCATGAGCTTATTGAGTGGCACGGACATAATGATTTTTACCGTGCTGTCAACAATGCATCCTACGCATGGCTTTACGGCGCCAGCGGCGTAAACTGCTCGCTTCTTGGCATAGGAGAAAGAACCGGAAATACGCCCCTTGAGGCCATGATATTTGAATATGCTCAGCTTACCGGAACACTTAACGGAGCCGACACAAAGGTTATTACCGAGATTGCCAGATATTATGAGGATGAAATAGGCTATGAAATTTCGCCTATGACTCCCTTTGTCGGCAAAAACTTCAATGTAACAAGAGCCGGAATACACGCCGACGGACTTCTTAAAAACGAGGAAATTTATAATATTTTCGATACCGATAAGTTTTTGGACAGACCGGTTAAAATTGCAATTTCCAACACTGCCGGAACATCGGGTATTGCACATTGGATAAATACCTTTTATAATTTTAAGGGTGAGGATATAGTTGACAAAAAGGATCCTCTTGTGGAAATTGTTAAGAACTGGGTTGATGAACAGTATAATGAAGGCCGAGTAACAATGATTACGGACGGTGAGCTGGAATCTGTTGTTAATGAAACGGCTGTTATGCTGAAAGAGGAAAAATATTTAAGGAGATAAGGAACATGACAAACAAAGAAAAAATTGAGGCGGCAAAGGAAAAATTCGGCGCTTTGCTCGAAGAGCAGCTGGCAAGGGTAGACAGAATGAAAAACGAAGCTGATTTCGTTGATTATTCTAAGCTGGATAAAATAATCATAGGCGTTACCGGCGGAGACGGTATCGGTCCTGCAATAACTCAGCAGGCTGAGAGAGTTATTGAATTCTTGCTGAAGGATGAGATTGCATCGGGAAAGGTAGAAATAAGAGACATTCCCGGACTTACAATAGAACATCGTGTTGAATGTATGCAGCCCATACCCGATGACGTCATGGCAGAGCTTAAAAAATGCCATGTTATCCTCAAAGGCCCCACAACAACACCCAGAAAGGGTGATCCTTGGCCCAATATCGAGAGTGCAAACGTTGCCATGAGAAAGGAGCTTGACCTTTTTGCCAACGTTAGACCTGTCAGAGTTCCCGACCAGGGAATTGACTGGGTATTCTACAGAGAGAATACAGAGGGCGCCTATGCCGTAGGCAGTAAGGGAGCTGTAGTTGACGAGGACCTTTCCGTTGACTTTACGGTTACAACCACACAGGGCACAGAAAGAGTAATAAGAGCGGCCTTCGACTATGCTGTTAAAAACGGAAAGACAAGAGTAACAGCAGTTACAAAGGCAAACATCATAAAGGCCACAGACGGCAAGTTCCTTGACATATTCTATTCCATCGCTAAGGAATTCCCTGATATTACAGCCGATGACTGGTATATCGACATAATGACAGCTAAGCTGGTGGATGAGAAGAGACGCAGAGATTTCCAGGTTGTTGTGCTTCCTAACCTTTACGGCGATATTATCACAGACGAGGCTGCAGAGTTCCAGGGCGGCGTAGGTACAGCAGGAAGCTCCAACATCGGTAAGAGATATGCCATGTTTGAGGCTATCCACGGTTCAGCACCGAGAATGGTTAAGGAAGGCAGAGATAAATACGCAGATCCTTGCTCAATGATGAAGGCGGCTTCACTTCTTATAAGACATATCGGTTTCGCCGATAAGGCTGATAAGCTTGAAAAGGCATTGGATATTTGCACACAGACAGAGAGAAAGATTTATACCACAGGCAGAGACACAGGCGCTACAGGAGCCGAAGTTACCGACTACATAATGGAAACAATAGCAAAGCTCTAAAATTATGAAGGAAAGGCCATTTCGCATACACTTGGCTTTTCCTTTTTTATATGTTAAAATACAAAGAGACACAAGATTATAGTGATTAGTGAACAGTGGGTAGTGGTTAGATAAGAAAGCAAAATATAATACGAAAGTAAACCACTAATGCATGAAATTTAGGTCTTGGTGTAAGACATATATTAAAAACGGAGAGATAGCTATGGATAAAATAAAGGTAATGAGTGTGTTCGGCACAAGGCCGGAGGCCATTAAAATGGCGCCGCTGGTCAAGGCTCTGGAAAAAGAGGAGCAGACCGAGAGCATAGTATGCGTAACAGCACAGCACAGGGAAATGCTCGACCAGGTTTTGAATGATTTTAAAATTGTGCCTGACTACGACCTGAATATTATGAAGGCAGGACAGACACTGGAGGATATAACCGTAAGGGCACTTACCGGAATAGGAAATGTAATAAGAGAGGTTAAGCCTGACATAGTGCTTGTACATGGAGATACATCGACAACATTTGCGGCATCGCTGGCGGCGTACTATAACCAGACAAAGACCGGCCACGTTGAAGCCGGACTGCGCACCTATGACAAGTACCAGCCCTTCCCGGAGGAGATGAACCGCAGGCTTACAGGAGCAATGGCGGACTTGCATTTTTCGCCTACAAAGCTGGCGAAGGCCAACCTTCTTAAGGAAAATGTCGATGAAAACGGAATATTCATAACAGGAAACACTGCCATAGATGCACTTAAGACAACTATTGACGACAGCTATGTTTTTACTGTGGACGAGCTAAACAAAATAGATTGCAGAAACAGGAGGGTTATAACAATAACAGCCCACCGCAGGGAAAACCTTGGTGCGCCCCTTGAAAATATATGCAGGGCGCTGAAAAGAATTGCCGACAACTATGAGGATGTGGAGCTTGTGTATGCTGTACACAAAAACCCGGCGGTGTCAAAGCCTGTACACAGCATACTCGGCGGCCACGAAAGAATACATCTGCTGGATCCCTTGGATTTGAAGGATATGCATAACCTTATGAACCGCTCATATATGGTTATGACGGACTCCGGCGGACTCCAGGAGGAGGTTCCGTCCATGGGCAAGCCTGTGCTTGTGCTTAGGAATGTTACCGAGCGTCCCGAGGGAATAGAGGCCGGAACGCTTAAGCTTGCCGGAACGGATGAGGATACCGTATACAGCATGGCCAAGGAATTGCTGGACAACAAGGATGAGTACAATAAAATGGCCGTTGCTAAAAATCCCTTCGGCGACGGCAACGCATCAGATAGAATTGTAAAGGCCATACTTTACAGCTTCGGCAGAACCGCCGAAAGACCGGCAGACTATATTACAAAGGAGAAGGTATTATGAATATGATAGCTTCCGCCGACAAAAACTGGGGCATCGGCAACAAAGGACAGCTTTTGGCTCACGTTTCGGCCGACATGAAGTTTTTTAAGAGCAAAACCGTCGGCAACGTCGTAATATTGGGCAGGAAAACACTTTCAACATTTCCCGGAGGCAGACCGCTGAAGGACAGAGACAACATCATTTTGACCAGCGGCAAAAATTTTGATGGCCAAGGTGCGGCTGTGGTGCATTCTGTGGATGAACTGCTGGAATATGTAAAAAAATATGACAGCGAAAAGCTCTATGTCATAGGCGGAGGAGCGGTATATGCCGAGCTTCTGCCCTACTGCGATACAGCCTATATAACGAAGTTTGATATGGAATATGAGGCCGATACCCATATAGAAAATCTCGACGATTCAGATGAATGGTATCTGGCGGAAGAGGGAGAACCTGCCGAAGAAAAGGGCGTTCAGTACCGTTTTTGTGTGTATAAAAGAAAATAATAAAAAATGCTTGCTTTACGGCTTGAATTGTGTTAAAATGTTCATCCGTAAGTGAAAAAATAATCCTTGCTCTGCGAAAGGCAGGGCCTTATGTCCAGAAGGAGGTGTATCAGGAATGAACAAATACGAGTTAGCATTAGTATTAAATCCCAATCTTGATGAGGAAGCTAAAACAGAGGCTTTCAACAAGGTTACAGATCTTATAACAAGATTTGGCGGAACAATCGAGAAGGTTGACGATTGGGGAAAGAGAAGACTCGCTTATGAAATCAAAAAAGTAAACGAGGGATTCTACAGCTTCATCACATTTGACGCTGCTCCCACAGCTCCCGTTGAAATCGAAAACCGTGTTCGTATTATGGAAGATGTTTTACGTTACCTTATCATTCGTAAGGACGCTTAATTATTCCTGTCGTTAATGAGAGGACGGTGTATTTATGAACAAGGTTATACTCATGGGACGTCTTACAAGGGATCCCGAAGTTAGATATTCTCAGGGCGCAGAGCCTTTGGCGGTTGCCAGATATACGCTGGCAGTAAACAAGCGTTTCAAACGTCAGGGCGAGGCCGATGCGGATTTCATTCCCTGCGTAGTTTTCGGCAAACAGGGCGAATTCGCTGAGAAATATTTCAGAAAAGGTCAGATGGTAAGCGTAGTTGGAAGACTTCAGGTTCGTAATTGGGAAGACAAGGACGGCAACAAGCGTGTGACTACCGAGGTGGTTGTCGAGGAGCAGTACTTTGCGGAAAGCAAGGCCGCTTCACAGCAGAATGCCGCTTCAAGCCAGCAGGCGCAGGCGCCTAAAAAGGCCGAGAGTGCCAATGATGGATTTTACCCAATTGATGAGAGTATAGAAGACGATGATTTACCCTTTTAAAATTTAAAAGGAGGTTAGCGAAATGATTCAGAAAAAACGTGGCCGCAGAAAAAAACGCGTTTGCGCTTCATGTGCGGATAAAGTAACAACAATCGATTACAAAGACATAAGCAAATTAAGAAGATATGTTTCTGAGAGAGGCAAAATCCTTCCCAGAAGAATCACAGGCAACTGTGCAAAGCATCAGAGAGCTTTAACAACAGCTATCAAGAGAGCAAGACACGTTGCACTTATGCCTTATACACAGGACTGATGCGCGCGAGGCGCTTAGGCGGAAATCTTTGATTTCCGCCTCTTTTTATGGAAGCAAATCGAAAAGTTCCGGGAGAAACTTTTCAATTTGCAGTGGATACTCATTAGGTATAGACGTCGTCGGAAGTGAATTCCTCCGACGTTGGCTGTTTCTCACGGCAAAATTTAGGCTTGTACATAATTTAAATTAGCTGCTTTAAGGTAACTTAGATGGAAAGTAGTCATCGCTTGAGGAATTTATTTCCGAAAGTGTCAAAAAATTAAAAATAGCCGAAGTAAAAGTAAAAATTTCTGCTGGAATTTTTGCTTTTACCGCCGAGAATAAGCGGAAAGCCATCAGGATTTCCGCTTAGCGGCTCCGCCGCAAGATTTTGCTTTTTTAAATTGAATCCCTCTGATATAGTTGCTTTAAGTTTAAACTATATTTGGAGGGATTTTTTATGATGAGAATTATTACACCTGAAACACTCAGAAAATACGAATTACACTTAAGGCTGGAAGAAAAAAGCAAAGGAACTATAGAAAAATATATGCGTGATATACGCCGATTTGCGCTTTTTATGCCTATCGACAGGGAAATAGACAAAGAAATGGTGATTGAATACAAAGAACATTTGGCGGAACAGTATGCCATAAGCACGGCAAATTCCATGATAGCGGCGATAAACGGATTATTTATATACATGAGTTGGTATGATCTGAAAGTTAAGCCATTCAAACAGCAGAGGAAAATATTCAGGGATAAGGAGAGAGAACTGACCAAGGCGGAATACTTGCGCCTTTTGGACGCCGCAAAGGATGAGGGCAACTACCGCCTGTTCTACATTATGGAAACATTGTGCGCAACGGGAATTAGAATTTCAGAACTGCCGTACATTACGGTTGAAGCGGTAACTGCCGGCAGTGCGGAAGTAAATTGCAAGGGAAAGCAGAGGCTCGTATTGTTCAACAGCAAACTCCGCAAGGCACTTCTGAGATACTGCAAAGAGCAGAGGATAGACTCCGGCTCAGTATTTATCACAAGAACCGGAAAACCTATGAGCCGTTCAAATATTTGGACAGAAATGAAAAAGCTGTGCGAAGCGGCACATGTCGATCCTAAGAAGGTGTTTCCGCATAATTTTAGGCACCTTTTTGCTGTGATATTTTATGAATTAGATAAGGACATAGCAAAACTGGCGGATCTGT